>NZ_JABMCR010000199.1 GCF_013179555.1 Bacillus haikouensis | reverse complement strand
TTCCTGTTCATCGTTCTGAAGTGAAGATACTCCCAGACGTTTGCAAATTAATTGAATAATGTCATCAGAAGGAGTGACCTGATTGTTTTCCAGTTTGGAAAGATACGATACGGAAATAATCCCCTTTGATAATTCTTCTTGTGTTAAATTTCTCTTTTGTCTATGAAAGCGGATTTTCGAACCGATGTTCATGAATTTTTACTCCTTCAGCAGATAATATTCAACTGGCGGACTTGACTTGCAGCACTGAATTCTGAAAGAACAGGGAGGATGGGTTGCGGGCTTGTCCGAACAACTTCTAAGATTATTAAAATAGTAACACAAAAAAGAACGGAATGTTGAGAATATTCCTATAATTATATTTTTTGTGGGTAAATGGTATTGCCTTGGTTTTTAAGGTGTGTATATTTTAACCTAATCCCAAGCTGAAAGTTTGTTATAATGTGATATATGAAAAATGAGTTCAGGAGGGAATTGAAATGATTGATTTACGTAGTGATACTGTAACAAAGCCTACACGTGAAATGAGAGAGGCGGCTTATGAAGCAGAAGTGGGGGATGATGTCTACGGGGAAGATCCGACTGTTACTAAGCTGGAAGAGGCAGCTGCAAGGATATTGGGAAAGGAATCGGCGCTATTCGTTACAAGCGGCACTCAGGGAAATCAGATTGCTGTGCTGACACATACTCGTCCAGGCAATGAAATCATCTTAGAAGAAAATTCGCATATCTTCTATTATGAATCAGGTGCGGTGGCGGCTTTTGCAGGAGTCCAGACGAGAACTATACCGGGGGTAAACGGAGCAATGGACCCTGCGTGTGTAGAAGCTGCAATGAGGGACGAAGATCAGCATTTTCCTGAAACGGGCTTGATTTGTGTGGAAAATACACATAATCGAGCAGGAGGTGCAATTATTTCACCTGAAAATATGCATGCTATATACTCAGTTGCCAGAAGGAATTCGGTACCAGTCCATGTTGATGGCGCGAGACTATTCAATGCTGCAGCAGCAAGTGGAATGGATATCAAGAAATTCACTAGCCATTGTGATACTGTGCAGATATGCTTATCAAAGGGGTTGGGAGCACCGGTCGGTTCGATTATTGCGGGTGATCATTCATTTATAAAGCGGGCGAGAAAGTGGAGGAAGAGACTTGGAGGGGGATTAAGGCAGGCGGGCTTAATCGCCGCACCGGGTCTGGTTGCATTGACAACCATGAGAGACAGACTTACTGAAGACCATGACAAGGCAGTTGTACTTAAGGAAGCTCTACAGTCCTGCAACGGAATCAAAGTGGTCAACGATGTTGATACGAACATTGTAGTTGCGAATGTTCGGGGAAAAGGGTACTCTTCAGAAGAGTTTGTGCAAGTCCTGAAAGATAAAGGGGTTCTGATCGGTGGTTTTGGTAAGGACACAGTCCGGTTCGTAACCCACTATGATCTAACAATGGAAGAAATCCATTTTGCAGCAAAAATTTTGAAGTCGCTTTAGATAAAAAAAGCTGGAAAGATGCATAGCATCAAACCAGCCATATTTTTTAATTGGTTTTTTGGGGGTGAAGCATTTTTCCCTGGTGATGATGCCAATTCATCATATATCCGTTTTCTTTCAGTTTTTGATAGCGCTCGTTCATTTTTTTGATCATCATTGCTCCTTGTTCTTTGGTGAAGACACCGTACTCAACATATTTATTGATCAGTGCTTTTTTTGTAGTGAACAATTCCTGATGCAATTTATCGAGCTCATGTTTCTGTGCATCCGATAAATTTACTTTCTGCGGAGCCGTCCGTTGGTCTTCAGCAGAGGCATAACCTTGGAAGTTTAGGCTGAGCATGCAAACAGCAATGAGTGTAAAGATTATTTTTTTCATAGATATCCCTTCTTTCGTTAAGTTTCATTGATAGTTTCAACATAATTTTAGCAATATATGTATAGGCATTTATAATTGATCAAAGGAAAGATAACTATATTATTTGCAGAAGGTGGTCATATCCATGTTAGAAAAATTCCTGTCAAGTATCGGGATTGGACATGTAAAAGTGGATACCGTTGTTCCTAAATCATCCATCACAGCAGGTGAAAACATCAACGGAGAAGTAATAATTGAGGGGGGAATGGCTGATCAGCCGATAAATGAAGTTCAATTGCTCCTGTTGTTTAAATATGAAGAGGATAAAGAAGACAGTGATTTCCCATACCACGAAAAGGAGTTAAAGACAATTGTATTAAATAGTATCGGCACAATTAAAGCGGGGGAAAAGAAATCAATAAGCTTTCAAATTCCTACAGACCCGGGTCACCCTAAAACAACTGGAACAAATCAAACTATTTTAAGGACTACCGTTGATATTCCACAGGCGGTGGATCCAACAGATGAAGATAATATCATTGTGAGTTAATTGAAGCAGCCGGATCCCTTTTGGATCCGGCTTGTTTTTTTGCTTCCACTTAAGTCTGATCAGATTCGATTGCATTCAGATATGATTGCCAACGGTAAATTCCCGTTGAATTCCTGGATGTCCCCATGTAAAATGAAGTAAGCGCATACATTCTAAATATTCAGTATTTTTACTTCGTCTGACTCGCATAATGAATTATTGGCGAATGCTATGGGTGTAATCAGTTAGAAGGAGGAGATATTTTTTGGGTGGAATTTGGCTGGCTTTAATAGGAGGGATTGTATTTTTATTAGGGTATAAGTATTACTCTACATTTATTGCGGAAAAAATCTATCGATTGGATCCCAATTACGTTACACCTGCTCATCAATTCAAAGATGGTGTTGACTTCATCCCTACGAATAAGTTTGTTCTTTGGGGGCATCATTTTACATCCGTAGCTGGTGCAGCACCGATAGTAGGACCGGCAATCGCTGTGTATTGGGGGTGGCTGCCAGCATTCTTGTGGGTCATTTTGGGAACAGTGTTTGCTGCCGGTGTCCATGATTTTGGAACACTCGTTCTCTCTGTCAGAAATAAAGGACAATCTGTTGGTACTTTGGCTAGTAAATTGATTGGAAAAAGAGCGAAGGTTTTATTTCTATGTATTATATTGATCCTTGTCCTTATGGTAAATGCCGTTTTTGCATGGGTCATCGCGAACTTATTTATTACGTTTCCAGCAAGTGTGCTATCGGTGTTCATCCAGATACCCTTAGCATTATGGATTGGATATAGAGTTTATAAACGGAGCAAAAGCATGCTGCTTCCTTCCATCGTCGCATTAGCAGTAATGTATCTATCTGCGATTGTTGCAAGCAGAGTGGAATTCCTTCAGATTGACCTGGTTAAATACTTTGGCGGTGAAGGGGCATCTGCTTTATTTGGATTAAGCTCCACAAGTATGGCATTCTTTGTCTGGATTATCATCTTAATGATTTATGTTTATATCGCATCCACCTTGCCTGTATGGAAGTTATTGCAGCCACGGGACTATATCAACTCCCATCAATTAGTGGTTGGTCTTGGATTACTTTACTTAGGTTTATTGTTTACAAATCCTCAAATTACAGCGCCGATGACAAATAGTTCTGCTGATGTATCGTGGTTTCCATTATTATTCATTACCATTGCCTGCGGGGCAATATCAGGTTTCCATGGGCTAGTATCTTCCGGTACATCATCTAAACAACTTGATAAGGAGACGGATGCACGGTTTGTAGGCTATTTAGGGGCTGTCGGTGAAGGGGCACTTGCACTGATTGCTATTATAGCATGCATTACATTTTTCCCGAATATTGAAGAATTCAAGGCCACATACAGCGGATTTGCAGCTGCAAGCGGTGCAGGACTTGGCGTATTTATCCAAGGTGCCGGTCAACTTGCTGCAGGACTTGGGATACCGGCCGATATTGCAGCCACCATCGTATCCGTCATCATTGTAAGCTTTGCGGCAACCACTCTTGATTCTTCCGTAAGGTTAATGAGATACATCATTTCTGAATTGGGAGAGGAATATAATGTGACGCCGCTGACGAATGCGCATGTTGCTACCACGATAGCTGTGGTATCAAGCGCAGCTTTGACACTGCTTCCACAAGGTCCCAAAGGATTCGGTTCAGGAGGATATCTTCTTTGGCCGTTATTTGGCACCTCGAATCAATTATTGGCAGGAATCAGTTTGCTGTTAATTACGATATGGCTCAAGAGACAGGGAAGAAATTATCTTGCAACATTAATACCTATGCTGTTTTTGATGTTCATGACTCTATGGGCAATGATCAATCAGGTGATTTTTGAATGGTCCGGAATCGGTGAAACAGAAGGAAATATGCTTCTATTTATCTTTGGCAGCATCATATTGATATTCACACTTTGGATATTGATTACAGCTGCATCATCGCTATCTAAAAGAGGCGAAGACCCGAATCAATTCACTGCATAATATGCCGGGAACCCTTTTGAGCAAGATTAAGGTGCCGGAAGGGTTCCTTAAATTGATTTATGACTGAAAAGTTTTAAAAAGGAGGGTGCAGCTTGATTGATTCATCAATGAGAGAAAAATTCAAACAAATAATCAATCTTTATGACGAAATTATAAAACATCCCCATAAAACAGAAATTGCAAGAGAACTAAGAGATGAAGATGATTTGTTCTTTTTACTCCTTTACTCTGATATGCTCGGGCTGCCCAATCCAGTTTTTTACTACACATTGGAACTGTACCCATATATGATAGAAAAATTTCATGACTGGCATTTAAGAATGGGTATGGACCATTCCCCGCTTGATGGAATTAGATGCTGCTGATATTCGGGAAAGGGTGATAAGTTAAATGAATGAGATCCAAAACCAGTCTATTCTTTTTGTGGGTGGGAAAGGAGGAGTAGGAAAATCCACATCCGCTTCAGCATTAGCTGTGATGTTTGCACAAAATGGTTTTAAGACGCTAATTATCTCTACTGATCCCGCTCACAATTTAGGCGATATCTTTCATGAAAAAATTGGCGCAAAAAAAACTCCTTTACTCAAGAATTTGTGGGGTCTTGAAATCAATCCTGAAATGGAAACCCGGCAATATATCAAGGGAGTAAAGAAGAATTTAAAAGGGATGGTCAAGCCGGCTATGATCAATGAGGTTCATCGCCAAGTCGATATGGCTGCATCTGCACCAGGTGCGGAAGAAGCTGCCTTGTTCGATCGGATTGTGTCGATTATTTTAGAAGAAAAAGAGGAATTTGATAAAATCATTTTTGACACTGCCCCAACTGGACATACAATCCGACTGCTTTCTCTTCCTGAATTGATGGGCATCTGGATGGACGGTATGCTTGAAAGAAGAAAAAAGACGAATAAAAACTACTCTCAATTGTTAAATGATGGAGAACCTGTGGAAGATCCAATTTATGAAGTATTGCAGAATAGAAGAGACAAGTTTGCAAGAGTACGCTCTATCCTTCTGGATTCATCCAGAACAGGCTTTATATTTGTCTTAATTCCAGAAAGGCTGCCAATTCTGGAAACGGAAAAAGCAATCGAATTGATGAATAAACACGAGCTGAAGATAAAAGGGCTAATTGTGAATAAAGTTCTACCGCATACCGCAGACGGTCAATTCCTGGAGAAAAGAAAAGAACAGGAAAAGGGTTATCTTCAGTTGATGAAAAGTAAGTTTAAAGAACAGAGCTTATACGAAATCCCTTTATTAGAAGAAGATATTTGTTCCGTCGATCATTTGGAGAAATTCGTTAAGCATCTGCAGAAAGAGTTAGCTAATTCAGTATAAAAAGTAAATACAGTGGATGACTTGATATATGATTGACCGTTTAGCACGCTTGATTTGAAAGTTTAAATCCAGTTGAGAGTGTAATAGGTATTCGTGAACGGAAGAATATACAACTAACATTGTAAATAAAGATGTAAATTTGTTGGTGAAAAGGCAGGTAGAAACTCTGCCGGTACATACTTTAGTAAACGATGAAGGCGGTGTCTTCATCGTTTTTTTTTTGCAGTTGCACCATGCAGGTTTTTCATCCAGTTAAATGTACCAGTGGAAAGAAGCGGTTTACAGTTATTCCTGAAATATGAAAACTTATAGAAAAAATATAAAAGCAAAAAGCTTGAAACTTTTTTTCTTTATAAACGTCTATAACAGTGTACAAAAAATAAGACCTGAGAAGGATGCATTTGGAGGAACACCCTTGTACAATTAATAAAAGTTTATCGGTCATCCGAAAAACGTTGACAGCAATGAAAAAGGAGAATAAATATGAAAAAGTTAATTAGTCTAGTACTGACCAGTCTATTATTAATTGGTTTAGTACATCCGGCAGCAGCTTCAGATAACAACAGTGATAAAAAAAGTATTAACGAAAAATTCGGAGTGCCGATAGTTGTTTATGGTGAGACACTCACTGCAGAGCAAAAGAAGAATGTCCAGAAACAACTTGGACTTAACGAAAATGATGATGTTGAGGAATTTACTGCAACAGGGGAAGACCTTGTAAAATATATTGAGGGGGAAAACAGAAATGCGAGAATGTTTTCTTCAGCAAAAATCATCAGGCAGGAAAAAGGCAAGGGGCTGAATGTGGAAATTGTTACTCCTGAAAACATTACAGAAGTTTCTGAATCCATGTATGCAAATGCCTTACTTACTGCCGGAGTGGAAAATGCAAACGTAGAAGTTGCCTCTCCAGTGAAGGTAAGCGGTCATTCGGCTTTGACAGGTATCTATAAAGCATATGATGTAAGTGGGGAAAAACTCGATTCAGTCCGTATGGAAGTGGCGAATGAAGAGTTGAATGTAGCTACGGAACTTGCCGAGGATTCGGGTATCGATAAAGAAAAAGTCAGTGAACTTCTGACTGAAATCAAAAAGGAAATTGCCGAACAAGACCCGGCGACAAAAGAAGAAGTGGAGAAAATCGTGGAAGAAAAGCTTCAGAGCATGAATATAGAGCTTAGTCCTGAAGACCGGCAGTTACTGATTGATTTATTTGACAAGATCAGGTCACTCGATATTGACTTCGATAATGTCCAGCAGCAGCTTCAGGATTTGACCGAAGACATCCAAACAACCATTAAAGATATCGTGAACGATGAGAGTTTCGGCCAAAAAGTATCCGACTTCTTTACCGGATTGATAGATGCGATTGCCGATTTATTTAAGTCGATAAAAAGTTTATTTGCATGACATTTTTTAGAAGTCCAGGTTATTCCGGGCTTCTTTTTTTATCCCATGCTATTGAAAGATAAACCAAAACTTATATTCACTGGTCAAAAGCCCTTCCGGATTCCGTTTTTGATAATAGGCTAATTAAGAGGAGTGGCATTTATGAATTGTGAACAACATTTTTATAGAAAAAACCTTTATCAAAATCAGGGATTTCCAGCTATAAATCAGCCATACCCGGGTGGATATCCTCCATACGCTGCAGCGGGGAGGCCACCTGGATACGGTTACGGATTTCCGGGATATCCTCCTCCTGTTCAGGGACCAGGAGCAGGCTTCGGATATGGATATGGTTTAAATCCGTTAAGTGCTGGACTGATTGGTTTGGGGATAGGTTTTTTAGGCGGTCAGATTGTAGGCGGTGGACCTTTTGGTGGATTCGGAAAGAGATATGTCTATTTTTATTAAACAATCATAAAGAAAAATATCTTATTTAATTATATTCTGCTAAGGGGATTTCAATAAGTAAATGATATAATCACACTATTTTAACAGCAAAAACAAGCAGGGGGGAGTAATCCCCCTGCTTGTTTTCCAGTTAATCCTGCTTTTTCTCATTATAATATTGTACTGAAGTCATTGCACCTTCACTGACCATTGAATTATCCTCGATGTTCTGCGGGTCGGGATTACC
>NZ_JABMCR010000198.1 GCF_013179555.1 Bacillus haikouensis | reverse complement strand
GTTCGGATCACTTTTTGCCACCTATTTAGCTCTTAAAAATAAAGTGCCAAGTGACAGTCATGCATTAACAACTGATATTTTTGATCTTCCCTTGTCATTTGTAGCTACGATGCTGCTTTTAACAAGCTCATTAACAAGTGTTTATGCGATGTATCATATGAAGAATTATAACTTCCAACGTATGCAGGCCTGGCTGCTAATCACAGTTTTATTAGGTGCAGGGTTCCTGGCTTTGGAAATTTACGAGTTCAATCATTACGTACATGAATACGGGCATACTTTTACTAGTAGTGCGTTTGGTTCTGCCTTTTACGCACTGGTTGGTTTCCACGGAGGACACGTTGCCTTCGGTCTGCTTTGGATAATCAGTTTAATGCTCCGTAATGCAAAACGAGGTTTAAACCTTTACAACGCACCTAAGTTCTATTTAGCTTCTCTTTACTGGCACTTTATTGACGTTGTGTGGGTATTTATCTTTACAGTAGTATACTTAATGGGAATGGTGGGATAAACTGATGGCGAATCAACAATCAAATTCAGGTAACCCAAGTGTAGATTACGAGTATCGTCGAAGGAAAAATGCAGAAGACATGAGAATGCAGCTTACTTCCTTTATGCTTATGATATTCTTGACATTGGTTGCTTTCATCGCTGTTGCAGGTGATTTCGATAATTACTTCGTAGTACCGTTCATCCTGCTTTTAGCTGTAGTACAACTGATCTTTCAATTATATTATTTCATGCATATGAGTCATAAAGGTCATGAAGCTCCTGCGTTGTTCCTGTACTCTGGTGCACTTGTTGCATTTATCACAGTGTTAACATTTCTAACGATCGTATGGATCTAATAAAAGAGCCAGCCAAGTTTATTATTTGGCTGGCTTTTTTTATGTTAACTATGGGTATGTTTGTCGATTTAAGTCGGACCGCCTCCGCTTTTCGATTGTCCAGCTCCGGGGCTTAGAGGCACATGTCATAAGCCAAATCGTCCAAGAAGGCACAGTAACGCCTTCATGGCCGATTCGTCTTATGCCACCCGCCTCTGAGCAAAGCCCCTCCGCTTTTCTTTCTTGTCCAGCTCCGGCGGCTAGAGGCTCGAGACATAAGCCATGCCATCCAAGAAGGCAAAGAGCGCCTTCATGGCTGCCCTGTCTTATGCTTGTCGCCTCTGGGCGAGCCGCCTCCGCTTTTCAATTGTCCAGCTCCGGCGGCTAGAGGCTCAAGGCATAAGTCATGCCATCCAAAAAGGCAAAGTGCGCCTTCATGGCTGCCCTGTCTTATGCTTGTCGCCTCTGGGCGAGCCGCCTCCGCTTTTCGATTTGTCCAGCTCCGGCGGCTAGAGGCTCAAGGCATAAGTCATGCCATCCAAAAAGGCAAAGTGCGCCTTTATGGCTGCCCTGCCTTATGCTTGTCGCCTCTGGACAAGCCGCCTCCGCTTTTCAATTGTCCAGCTCCGGCGGCTAGAGGCTCAAGGCATAAGTCATGCCATCCAAAAAGGCAAAGTGCGCCTTTATGGCTGCCCTGCCTTATGCTTGTCGCCTCTGGACAAGCCGCCTCCGCTTTTCTAATTGTCATGAACTTGTCATTACATGCGATTGAAGTGGGGGCAGTATGTCAGTATAATGGGTGTATAGGTTTGAATGTGAAATGAGGTGAGGAAATGCCATTGGGTATTTTCGGGTTTATGGCTTTATGGAGCCCATTCTTTATTTTGGCGCTGGTATTTATTACAGTTGGATATTTTTTGGTCACCGTAAAGTGGAGAAGCAGCTTTAAGGAGAGTGTTCCGCTTACTCGAAAAGAAGCCGTTTATTTTATAATGGCAATGCTTCTTTTGTATGCAATCAAGGGTTCACCTGTTGAGGTGATGAGTACGATTCTATTTTCTGCTCATATGACTCAGATGGCGCTTCTTTATTTAGTTGTGACTCCGCTTATCATTCTGGGTATTCCCAATTGGATATGGAAAGCAGCGATTAATTTACCGGCTGTGAAACCGGTATTCAAATTTATGACGAAGCCTTTGATTGCTTTGTTAACTTTCAATATTACTTTTTCCATTTATCATATCCCGCTGGTATTTGATAACGTCAGAACCGATGTGACACTACATGGGTTGGCTACGGTCATTCTGTTCTTATTTGCACTATTTATGTGGTGGCCGTTAATTAATCCAGCCGATGAGGACATCGATTTGAGCGGTTTAAAAAGAATCGGATATATTTTGGGCAGTGCGGTATTATTAACTCCTGCATGTGGATTAATCATCTTTGCAGAAAATCCGCTGTATGCCCCATATTATGATCCACAAGAATTCATGAAGGCGTTAGCCCTTTGTGTTCCAGTGGGTACGTTACAAGGATTAACCTTGTCAGGTCCGGAATTATTTACATCAATGTCGACGATAAATGATCAACAGCTCGGCGGAGTCATTATGAAAATCATCCAGGAGATTGTTTTCGGAGTCTTGCTCTTTAATCTTTTCTTTCAGTGGTACAGAAAAGATATGGAAAGGCAAGAAAGTCAATCGTTCGATCCAATTGTTGACCCCGCTCCTACAGAATGATTGGTGTGCAGGTTTTGCTTAGTGCTGCCTGCCTTACATAGAACAATAACAGAAAAGGTGAGGACTATTAATGGGTGTACCAATATTACCAACCATAAGTACCAGCTTTATTGTCATTAGTGCAATTACGGTTGCAATTGGCTGGTGGCAAATCAAACAGAGAAAAATTGAACAGCATCAGGGAACGATGACACTTGCCGGAATTTTTGCGCTTATTTTCTTCATCATTTATGCCAGCAGGACCATTTTTGTTGGAAATACATCTTTTGGCGGTCCTGACGATATTAAGATTTATTATACAATTTTCTTGATTTTTCATATTACACTGGCTACTACGGGGGCTGTATTCGGTTTAATGAGTTTGTGGACCGGTTATAAAGAGAAATTGGCAAGACATCGTAAGCTTGGACCAGTTACCAGTTTTATTTGGTTTTTCACAGCCATTACTGGAGTGGCTGTCTACCTTCTTTTATATGTGATATATGAAGGTGGGGAAACCACCTCGGTAATAAAAGCGATACTCGGCAACTGATTCAGAAGTCCGCATAAGGATAAACTTATGCGGACTTTTTTTTTCAAAAAGGAATCCTCCCCTTTCTGTCGAATCTACAATTGATAGAGAGGGGAGAATAACAGGTGCAGCATAAAATTACGAAATTAACACAGTCCCATTATGAAGAGTCTTTGCAGTTATCTGAATATGCTTTTCAGTATGTAGTTCCTGAGGAGAAAAGAAAAAATAGACTTGCACAGTTAAATAAACAGGATGTTTTTTGTATATTCAATGATGAGATACTGACTGCGAAACTTCATTTATTGCCGCTGGAAATTTGGCTAGGGAAAGAAAAGTTTTCAATGGGCGGCATTGCTGGGGTAGCCACTTACCCTGAATATAGAAGAAAAGGATATGTGAGGTCTTTAATCTCTCATTCATTGGAACGAATGAAGAACCAGGGTATGATCTTTTCCATGCTCCACCCTTTTAATATCAATTTTTACAGAAAGTACGGCTGGGAGGTATTTGCCTATTTTGATAAAGTGTACTTGAAAAAGAAGGATCTGCAGCCAATGAGCGAGGTAAAAGGTTTCGTAAGGAGATTTAATAAGGATTCTTATCCTGATGAACTTCACAGCATGTATGACCAATATGCAAAAGAACATAATGGGATGCTGGTACGGACTCAAGAATGGTGGAAAGAGAGAAGCATAACCGATCTTTGGATTGCTATCTATTATGATGAAGTAAAGGTTCCTCAAGGATATATTAGTTATGAAGTAAAGAATGAAAAGATGAAGGTAGAAGAATTCGTTCCACTTACATCCGGTGCAAGACTAGGTTTATGGAATTACATATGTCAGCACGACTCTATGATCAACGAAGCAGAGCTGATATTGAATCCAGATGAACCGCTGCCATATTTATTCAGAGATCCACGCGTTAAGATTGAGAAACATCCATATTTTATGAGTCGCATCGTTGAAGTCCGAACATTTCTGAACCGTCATGTAATAAATGTCGAATTTGATGAATGCCTCCAACTCACTATCATAGATGAGCATGCAGGCTGGAACAACCGTACATTTAAAATGGAAAACCAGGTTGTCAAGGAGGGGGATCCATCAGACAGTACTGTAATGATGAACATTAATACATTTTCTGCCCTTATTTTTGGAGTGCATTCACCACATGCATTTCATGCAATGGGGCAGATTGAAGGTAAGAGAGAGGATGTATCTAAACTCGAGAAACTTATACCACGGTACAGGCCATTTTTCAGTGATTTCTTTTAAAGGGAATAAATAGGCGCAACCAGCTTAAACTGGTTGCGCCTATTTAATTACAGTTTGAAATTGGTTTTGATGATGCCTGCTTCCTTCGCTGAATTGAAGACGATTAAGAGAAGTGGACCAATTATGAAGCCTAAGACTCCAAATAACTTTAGGCCAAGATACATGGCAATCAAAGTAGCCAAAGGAGAGAGACCAATATGAGTCCCCATAACTTTTGGTTCCACTGTTCTCCTGATGATGAGCAGGATAGCTGCCAGCACAGCCAGCTGGGTTCCTAAGGCGATATTCCCCGTGATGAGATGGAAGAGCGCCCATGGACCAAGAATGACAATCGATCCTATTAAGGGAATGAAGTCTATGATCCAGATTACAAGTGACATCACAACCGCAATTTCAGGCGAGATAAAGAGAAGTCCTATCAGTGATACAAGGAAGATAATTACACTCACGAGAAACTGAGCTTTAAAGAATCCGAAAATGACATATGAGAGACGAGAAGTCATAAAATTCACTTTCTCGGCTGTCCGTTCGGTAAGATGACTGAAGGTTGAATGTTTGATACCGGGCAGGTCCAGCATAAATAGGAATAAAGCAATCAAATAGACCAGGAAGCTTACAAGATAACTGGGTATGTAAGACAAAAACGCACTGATTTTTTCGATGTTCAACGAACTAAGGATTTTCGTTTTAGCTGAATTCAAGAAATTTTGAACCTCTTCGCTGAATCCGGTAACAACTTCATTTGGCAGGTCTTCTGCTGCATCCAACAGTCTTTCCTCGTAATCCAGCCATATATCACTTAATTGATTGATATATTTCGGCGTGTCCTCAATTAATTTAATTCCTTCTCCGACTACTTTCGTCGTTATAAAGAAAGCGGACAGACCAATCAATAACAAAAATAAGATAAAAACAGATAAAACCGCTATTTTTCTGTTGGTGGAAAATCGTTTTTGAGTAAACTTAACTGCAGGCTCTAAAAATAACGCGGTAATGAGAGCAGTAATTAAGGGGACTGATATTGGCAAAATAAAAAAACATAATAATGCCAGTACGATCAAACTAAAAATAATGATAAAAACTTTTTTGGTGAAGAACTTGGACAATTGAGAACCCCTTTCTGACGTTTCCTCTTACTATTTATTATATTAAAGTAGAGTTAGAATGAACAGTAGGGAAGGGCTGAATCTTAAATATTTTTGTGACATTGATTTTTGATTGGCGAGCCGCCTCCGCTTTTGGTATCATCCAGCTCCGGCGTCTAGAGGCTCGAGACATAAGCCATGCCATCCAAAAGGCAAAAAGCGCCTTTATGGCTGCCCTGTCTTATGCTTGTCGCCTCTGGGCGAGCCGCCTCCGCTTTTGGTATCATCCAGCTCCGGCGTCTAGAGGCTCGAGACATAAGCCATGCCATCCAAAAGGCAAAAAGCGCCTTTATGGCTGCCCTGTCTTATGCTTGTCGCCTCTGGGCGAGCCGCCTCCGCTTTTGGTATCATCCAGCTTCGGCGGCTAGAGGCTCGAGACATAAGATAAGCCACCCAAAAAGGCAAAAAGCGCCTTTCCGGGTGGCTTATCTTATGCTTGTCGCCTCTGGGGCGAGCCGCCTCCGCTTTTGGTATCATCCAGCTCCGGCGGCTAGAGGCTCGAGACATAAGCCATGCCATCCAAAAGGCAAAAAGCGCCTTTATGGCTGCCCTGTCTAATGGTTGTCGCCTCTGGGCGAGCCGCCTCCGCTTTTGGTTTACCAAGCGAATTCTGTTGCTTCTTTTTTTACGTCTGCGATGATTTTTTCGCATGAAGTAAGGAGGTGTTTAGGGAATTCTTCTCCTTCTCCTTCTCCGTATTCCACTCCGTGCGGGTAGTAATGTTTGCCTAATAACGGCGTCATAAGCTGGATGACGGCGTCATGCTTGCCCACGTCACCTTCAACGGCATGACCTTGAATACGAAGGTAATAAAGACCTTCTCTGATTTCAAACTTACGGTCGTAGGTTACTCTCTCATAATCCCATTGTCCTGCACGTACAAGCCCATGAGACTCCATAATTTCATCAAGACGATTTAAATCGACTTTTAAGCTTTCAATTCCACTTTCTTCAAAACGCATAAAAAATCCCTCCTATATTGTCTGGCTCAAGGCTAATGGTGGAATAATCGTGATATAACTATTGTTCCCAAATGCCTTTGCATTCCTCAGGTTAGAAGCATTTATATCGGTAATATGTACGATGATACAAAATGCGGTATTTCTCATACTTAATAATAGTGTAAAATCCATTTTCATGCAATGTCTTGATAATGTTGAATATGTCAATTTCTTTAACGGTGTATAAGTCAAGAAAGATAGAGAAAAATATATCAAGATCAATTTAACGGATAGTAAAATGAACAAATATGGAGGAGGAGCACCATGACCAAATTGGAAAGAATCATGACAAAAGAAGTTGAATCCTGCACGCTGCTGGATAATGTTTATGAAGTTGCAGTGAAAATGAAAGAAAACAATGTTGGTTCAATTCCCATTGTAGACGGCGACAGAATTGTAGGAGTCATCACTGACCGTGATATTGTCACACGTTGTGTAGCCGAAAAACACCCGGCTTCTTCAAAAGTTGAAGATATCATGAGTAGAGACCTCATAACGATCGGTCCGGATGCAGATGTGTCAGAAGCAGCCCACCTGATGGCGGAAAACCAAATTAGAAGGCTCCCGGTGGTAGACGGCAATACATTGGTCGGGATGGTTTCTCTTGGGGACTTTGCCATCAGGGAATCTCTTGTAAAGATGGCTTCGATAGCTCTGGAGGACATTTCAGAATCACACTTCAGCAATAAGCCTTGTTAATGAAGTAAACTCATTAGTGAGAATATATCAGTTATCCTGATGGGAGAGGTGGACTTTACATTCAAAGTTCACCTTTTTGAATGTACCCAAGCAGAATTGATAAAGCCACTAGATTCATTGTCACCCAGTGTTCCTCATTCTGATTATTAAAATATACGCCGCAATTCAGATAAATGTCGTTTGAAAATGATCACCTTTACATATCATTCAGTTTTAGAGAAAATTAAAATATGCTATGCTTTATACATACATAATATTTAGAATCCTTATCAATGGTATAATAATACTAGTATTTCGAGCATATCCTGCTAGAAAAGGTAGAGAGGAGGGAAATCTCTGAAGACGGTTTTTCGTATTGCTATTATACTTATATTTATTCTTTTAATAAGTATTTATCAAAGTCTCAAAGATGAAAATGAACCTCTGAAAGGCCCGGAAACCCAGACACTTAAGAAAGATAATGATAATCAATTGAAACAGCCTGTTGAGAATACAGGGGAACGGCCTGTAACCGGGCTTTCGACATGGATTGGTAAAAGTTCAGAAAAAGTGGTTGAAACTTTTGGAGAACCTGAACGAATTGAGCCAAGCGCATACGGCTACGATTGGTGGGTATATCCTATATCCGCC
>NZ_JABMCR010000197.1 GCF_013179555.1 Bacillus haikouensis | reverse complement strand
GTTCCCCCGGCTTTCATGAAATCATCGACAACCAGTACTTTCGAGCCTTTTTTCAGGCTTCTTTTTGAAAGAACCATTGACTGGATCCTCTTGTTCGAACCTGATACATAATTAATGCTGACCGTCGACCCTTCCGTCACACGGCTGTCCCTTCTTACGATGACGACCGGAACGTTCAAGTAAGATGCTATGGCATTTGCGATCGGAATTCCTTTTGTAGCCACTGTCATGATGACATCAATTTCTTTTTCAGCGAATGCCGAAGCAAGGAGCTTCCCTACTTTTTTCATCAAGAGAGGGTTCCCAAGCAGATCCGTCATGAATAAGTAGCCCCCGGGCAGAAGGCGATCTGAACTTTCCATATGCAGACAAAGCTCTTCTATCACTTTTTTTGCTTCATCGCTGTTTACCTTAGGGATGTACTTGACTCCTCCTGCAGCTCCCGGTACTGTTTGAACAATTCCTATCCCGCGTCCTTCAAAGGTTTCTTTAACAATCGTCAAGTCTTCACTGATGGAGGACTTGGCAGAACCATAACGCTCAGAGAAAAATGTCAAAGGTACAAGTTCGTGAGGGCGTTCTAATAAGTAATGAGTCATATCGATTAATCGTTCACTACGCTTAAACTTCACCAAAACTACCTCCTAAATCCGAATATTGTAATGTAAATATATCATTAATATACGGATTTAAGCAAGAAGCTTATTCACCAAGCATACGCACTGCAAATACTTGATCACAGAACCCTCTTAACCCATTATAGATTCGGTGAAGCCTCGATTCATATTGCACTAATCCATATACTGTCGGTCCGCTTCCACTCATCAATACGGCATCCGCTCCGAAGCGTTCCATCTGGTCTTTAATCTGGGCAACCTCAGGATACATATCCAGAGTCACCGACTCCAGCACATTCCCAAGATTGGAGCAGATGTCACTGTAGGAATTGTGATTGAGTGCAGCGATCATTGCTTCTGTATTGGGGTGCCGGATGTTTGATATATTCAAGTTTTTATAAACATCTGCTGTCGAAACACCTATAGTCGGCTTGGCCAGGATGACCCAGCAATTCGGCGGAGCTGGCAGATGTTCAATCTTCTCCCCGCGGCCGGTTGCGAGTGCAGTCCCTCCGTAAACGCAGAAAGAAACATCCGAGCCAATCTCAGAACCTAACTCAGCGAGCTCGTCCAGACTGAGGCCCAACTCCCATAAACGATTCAGCCCTTTCAACGTGGCGGCTGCATCACTGCTCCCGCCTGCCAGCCCTGCAGCAACCGGAATCACTTTATCAATGGAAATCGCGACACCCTTTTTGATATCCAACCGATCCTTTAACAGCTGTGCTGCCTGATAGGCAAGGTTTCTTCCATCATCCGGTACAAATCGATTGTGAGAGAGAATTTTAATCGTGTCATCTGTAAGATTCGTGAGCTCAATTCTATCTGCCAAATCGATGGTGGTCATAACCATCTCAACCTCATGAAATCCATCGGGGCGTTTATGTAAAACATCAAGTGATAGGTTAATTTTTGCCGGTGCCTTCACTAATAACCTCATTTCATCACCTTCTTACCATACTCTTTTCACTTATTGTATCACACACTTCTTTCGGAAGTGTCATCATCTTACGATACTCATACAAATATGATATTTTACCACGTTAACAAGGAATAGAAAAGCACTGCTTTAAGGAGAAGGTGACTTCATCAAGAGATTGCATCATTCGTACGTTACTGTATAAGAAAGGGATCGCCTCAAATTATGACTTTGAGGCGATCCCTAGCCGGTACGGATCAAAGGTTGTGACTCCTAAAAGAAAAGCACTATTGGCTGTTACGGGACGCCAGCTCTCCGCTGGCACGTTCAATGGCTCGTTTCACCATGTTCCCGGCATCTCTTGCTGTAATGCCGCCCCAGCCGTCTTTCTGAACAACATCATAGAACCCAAGTTCCTGTGCAAGTTCTTCTTTTAATTGATCAGACATGATTCCTCTTCTTCTGCTCATCGTTTTTCCCCCTTAAGTTGTACCTTATGTTTAATATGTGTACATAAGGATAAAACATTACCAGGGTGTATAAACCAATTTTAGCAAATCAGACTAGTCCCTGACTTGTTCCTCCGGGAAAGCTGTCTGCTGATATTTAGACAAATAAAAAAGCAGTAAACGTATTGTCTACTGCTGGCTAAAGATGATACTTCCTGTTGCCTCATCATAAAATGTTAATTGAACTGTCTCAGTGAGAACATCTGCATAGCTGTAAGAAACCCGTTCGAACGCATTCTCTTCCTGGTCAAGCTGTACTACAAATACAGAAGGATACGTTTCGGCTAGAACGCCTGAACGTTCAATTGTTTTTCGACGTCCACCGTTTGCTTTAAGCATTAAACGTTTCCCGAGATTGGAATCAAGGGATCTTTTAATGTCGGCTAATGTTTTTGGCATTTCGCTTCCACCTCACTGTTAAAAATTATAACACATTATGTAATTTAAGTCAAATAAATTTATTATTTTAACAAGAAGTTCAAATACCTGTCAATATATTTTATTCAACAAAAAATACGTTTTTTCTACATCTTTACCTTTCCCTGGTAATTTCGAAATTATGTAAACTATTTTATTTAGGGGTTTCCTCCCGGCCATTAGGCGATTTAGCAGATACATTTCCTTAGCGGGAGGAGAGGTTTGAAGAGATCCTTCGTTTGTCCTGAAAAAGTTTAAAAGCTTTTGGACTTCAGGAAAAAAATAAACCCCGCAATCCGCATCAAATTGCAAGGTTTCAGTCTTTATGTCGAAAACTTTATTCCTCTTCTTGGATTTTATAGGGCATCCCCGTCCTTAACACGCCCTTGGTTTCTAAACCGCCCAACCCCTTGTCTCCGGTCAATGTGTTTCGGATCACGTCCCATACATTCACAGAATCCTTATAAGCTGTGTAACTGATTTTCGCTACAATATAAACTGGATCCAACGCATGGATATTGACTCTTGACGGTGAGCTGGCAAAATTCGCACCCGCATGGATAAGGGACTCAAAATGAGACTGACAGGCACCTGCGAAAATAACGAGCTGATCCAAGTGGGGATACCTGCTCCTGACTTCCCTTACCGCTTGAACAAAATATTTAGAGTGACGGTAAGCATTGATATCCGACTTTATCCCTTTGGCTTTGGAGTAAGCATCATGACCCGTTATCACTACAATATTCGGTCTATATTTATCAATGAGGGGACCTATTTCATGCGGCATATCCGTCTCGCTGCAATGAACACCCTTCACCGGCACTCCGATTTTCTCATAAAGATCTAGACATTTTCGTAAATAGCTGGGATCTCCATCGAGATGAAGAACTTTACCGGGAACCTGGAAATAGTTAAACTCATCTCTATAAGCATTCGTCATTGTGTACTCTTGCTTTCGCTTAAGGAGCTCAATATCCTGCCGAAACAAATCAAAAGACTGCTCTTCCTTTGAACGGAACTCTTGAATGATCCGGTCCTGCTCTCTAGGGTCCATCTTCTTCAAATCATGAAAAGGAGCATCCGCTATTAATCGATAATCTTCCCCGTAAAGTACCGCCGTTCTCTGCCCGTCTATCATGCGGATATCGATGACTCTGAACAAGATATCACACTTATAAGAAAGACGACCCACGACTTCATTGATTTCGATCTTCACATCTGTCACTCCCATGGACTTACATTCATTAAGCGGGACAGGAAATAGCAAATAAAGGCTGACGTCATCCGCATCTTCCACACGCTGCGCAGGCCCTCTCACACTTCCTTTTTTTCATGCAGGCTCTTTCCCATACTTTGTCGTTTTGTACCAGGTAAACACCCTGATTTGAGTCTTTTCAGATCACTCAAACGGTATTGGTTTATGCTTGAGTCGAAATGAGCACTTGTTGGCACCCCATTCAGATCTCTTAGACGATGTATGAAAACACTAACCTTTTAGAAAACAGCCTTCATGTAAGTAATTATTCCCTGTGATAACTTATGCGGGGCATGGGTGATAGGTGTATGTAAATGTCGGGATTCCCAAAAGACGGATTTTAAAGTCAATATCAGAAATATTTTTTCATTTCAGCTTGAAACAGATAAGTAATACCTGCATCTGGCCGTATTAATGGATCCCGCTGAACAGAATTGATGACTCATACATTTGGAGCGTTCAGCTTAAACGATTTCACTCGTCTGCAATAATTCACTCTATGCTGCTTATTTGAGATTTATGCTTAAAAATTTATTTTATGCTGACTTTTCAAGGTTTATGAGTGGCTTGTCAGGCTTATGCTGAAAATATCTGACTGGTTCTGTTTGGGATCCGTGAGTAAACGAAAACAAGACTGCCTCCCGAAATCATTACCTTGATTTCAGAAGACAGTCTCCTTTATACAGAAAGTTAGTGAAAATGCGGATATAGTGCGTCACTTAATGCACCAAATTCTTGAATGGACAGGGTCTCGCCCCGTCTAGAAGGCTCCACATCCGCTTTTAACAATGCTTCTAAGATATATTCTTTCTTTTCCTTTCCATCCGCAAGCTGGCTGGTCAGATTGTTCAGTATCGTTTTTCTGCGCTGGGCGAACGATGACCGGGTTACCGTAAAGAAGAAATCCTCATCGATCACCTCCACCGGGGGCTTCTCTCTCTTTGTCAAACGGATTACTGCCGAGTCGACATTAGGCTGCGGCATAAAGACGGTCTTCGGTACTGTCATGACCATTTCCGCTTTCGTGTAATATTGAATGGCAATGGATAGAGAACCGTATTCTTTCGTACCAGGTTTGGCCGAGATCCGGTCTCCGACTTCCTTTTGAAGCATGACACAGATCCCTCTGATCGGCAGTCGTTCCATCAAAAGTTTCAGGATTATCGGAGTAGTCACATAATAAGGCAGGTTAGCCACAACCATGATGTCCTCAAAGCCATCAAATTCTTCCTCGATGATCGTCTTTACATCTGCTTCCAAAACGTCCTTATTGATGATT
Organism: Bacillus haikouensis; assembly: GCF_013179555.1. Classification (GTDB taxonomy): domain Bacteria; phylum Bacillota; class Bacilli; order Bacillales; family Bacillaceae_B; genus Rossellomorea; species Rossellomorea haikouensis_A. The sequence goes on along the minus strand of NZ_JABMCR010000197.1, from coordinate 2,843 downwards.
TTCACATTGTCATAAGGAGACAGTGTATCTCCAAGAATCGGAATCAGTCTCTGATCGATTTCAAACGCGACCACTTTTCCCGAGGTGCGTGCAAGGTGCTCTGTCAAGGCACCGATTCCAGGTCCTATTTCAATGGCGGCAGTATCCTTTGTCAGGCCTGCATGTTCAGTAATATTTCGCAGGATGTTGGGATCGATCAGAAAGTTCTGGCCGAGGCTCTTCTTGAAAGAAAAACCGTATTTCCCTAATATCTCTTTTGTACGCAGCGGGGTGGCAATATCTTTATGCATTGGTTTCCTCCTGAATAATTTCCATTAACGCACGCTTGAATTCATTCTTTTGGATATTGAACATCATCAAACGCTTATGAAGCTGTTTACCATTAGTGTATCCGATTCTAAGTTTCTCACCAAGTGCTATTCTTCTGTCCTTGGACTGTGGACTCCCGACAAGCCCTGCAGCAAGCAGATCTTCCTTTGTGATAATTTCTACACTGTCACCCTCAATCATATGAGCTTCCCGGAGGGCCTCCTTTATCACTTCGGGAGAAGCATGCTCTACACCTATCCCTCTCCCTGACTTGGGGATAGCATCCTTTTTATGAACAAATGCGTGCTTGCACCCCGGAACAGACTCACTGACGATCTTTCGGATGCGTTCTCCCGGGTAGTCTGGATCTGTGAAGATGATGACCCCCCTTTTTTCCTGTGCATGCTTTATTTTTTCGATGGTGGCAGCAGATACCGCTGATCCGTTAGTTTCAATCGTATCAGCTGAAACCGCCCGCTGAATCGCTGTTGTATCATCTTTACCTTCCACCACAATGATTTCTTTTATTTTCATAAAACCTCCAAAAAAGTTGAAACTTATTTTTCGTTACGTTCGTCTAATTAGTAGCAATCATTAATTTTATTATATCTGAATTAAGTAAACGCTTATACAAAAAGAAAAAAGCAGGAGAAGACCCCCTGCCCTTAGTCTAATATTTTCACTTTGATCGTTTTTCTTCCCCAGCGATACGCATCCGACTTGGAAGAAAAGAAGACATCAATCTTATTTCCTCTGATTGCACCGCCTGTATCAGCTGCGACTGCGTAGCCATATCCATCTACATACACTTTTGTACCTAAAGGAATGACAGAAGGATCGACTGCAATGACTTTAATACCCGGGTTAGCCTTAAGATTGATTCCTGTTGCCGTATGGCCTGAGCATCCGTTACAAGAAGCAGTATAGGCTGTAGAGCTGACATAGAATTCCCTGCCGCCGCTTTCTGCTGATGCTGATGCTGTACTTCCGCGAGAGACTTGAGCCACGAGAACCTTCGTCCCGACATTCACAATCTTATCCTGGCTGTCTTTCACCACTTTTTCACTGACTAACTTCCTGGAAACTTCTTCTCCATTCTCTTTTACAATTTCGTATTTCTTTTCAACCAGACCCTTTTCACCCTCCTGCACGATTTCTTCTTTGCCCTTGGAAAGGTCTGAGTCTTTTCGAGAAACGACAGTAAAGTCAGTTGACTCTTCCACTACATCGGTGACTTTTTCAACCCGAACGACATTTACGACATCATTTGCTTTCACTTTTGTGTCTAAATCTGGTTCAACGCGATCGGTTTTATTAAGTTGGATTCCCTGCTGCTTTAAAAAGTCAGCGACCGTAGTCGAAGTGGACCATACCTTTTGCTTTTTGCCTCCTTCCACAAGCTGAAGTGGAAAGGCTGCCTCAATGGTGATCTTCATGTCCCCGGTAATCTTCTTTGAAAGGTCCGGCTGAACCTTATCATGTTCCCCTATTTCGATCTCGTTCTCCGATAATAACTCTTTAACGGTATCCGCATTGGTCCAGATTTTCTTCATCTGATCACCAACTGATACTTCTACCTGTTTTGCCGGTTCCCAAACGACCTTCATGTTGTTTGTAACCTTTGTTGTTCCCGAGGGATACAAATAGTCTTCTGAGCGGGTTGAAACCTCTAATTCTTTTAATATATCTTGAATTGTGTTTGCATGCGTCCTTATCTCTTTTTGCTCGCCGTCTAGGGTCAATGCTACAGTATTTTTGGAACCTTCATAGAATAGAATTCCGAAAACAGCTGCCGATGCTGCAATAGTTGCAATTGCAGCGATCCATTTCCTTCGACTCAAAGACTTGGAAAACAGGCTTTTCATGTTTTCAAACTTCATGAAAAACGCCTCCTTTTCTCGGAGTGATTATATAGAGTATTCCAGAGAGTGTCAACCCTTACTTCTTTTTTCTTAATCTAGCAAAATGTTGAAAACCGGGGGAACATAGGACATATTATGCATAAAAAAAGAGAAAAAGAAAAGAGAGAGTTATCGACATGGTTATCCTATGTAAGACAAAAGCCATGTAGAACTTTTTGTTTTCCTTAATAAATTGGACAAGCTCCCTCAATTCTCGACAACATTTGATGTCAGTTTATGTTGAATAATTTATTTGCATTTGCGGTTGTGACCGCTTCTATTTCTTCTAACGAGATGCCTTTCAACTCTGCTATCTGTTCCGCCACCAGCTTTACATACGCAGGTTCATTCCGCTTCCCTCTATTCGGGTGAGGGGCAAGATACGGACAGTCCGTTTCGATGAGAAGTCTTTCCAAAGGAATTTCTTTCGCGACTTCTTTCGGTTTCTTTGCGTTCTTAAATGTGACAGGTCCCCCAAGGGAAATATAGAAGTTCATTTCGACACACTCTTGAGCAATTTCGGGACTTCCGCTGAAGCAGTGCATGATTCCGCCTACTTCTTCCGCCCCTTCTTCCCGGAGAATATCGACAATATCCTGGGTTGCATCACGGTTATGTATGACGATCGGAAGC
>NZ_JABMCR010000196.1 GCF_013179555.1 Bacillus haikouensis | reverse complement strand
ACTTTCAGATAATCAAATGAAAAGCCTATTAATATAGTGAAGATAGTTAGCCCCAGCACACAGTAATAAAAGGAAAGCCCTAATGCGATGACTGCCTTCTTATCTTTTTTTGAACGAATAAATGATTTTTGAAAATACAAAATGACTGGAAGAGATAATACTAAAACAAGAACAGTATTATAAAATCCAAGACTCACCCCTAAAGAAAGCCGGTAAAGGATGATAAGGGTTGAAAGAAGAATTCCCGGCCAAAATCCGAGGTATAAGGTGCCTAGTAATAGAGGTATAAATCGTATATCAAGGCGGGCAGTCTCACCAACATTCACTGGAAAGGACATACACAGCAGGATGGAAATCCCCCACAAAATGGTCATGATCACGGTTATATTCCGATCCTTCTTTACCCTCTCCAGAATAAATGTAAAATAAATAAATATGGGTATGATCAAAAGCGTCAGCTGCAGTAAAAAGTCCTTTATTATACTCATCCCGGCTCCTTCGTTAAAAATAGAATTAATTTTCTGAATACTACTTATGCACTATTATTATTTCAAATCCAAGCAAGTAACTCAACATAAATTTCATTAAAATCGGGAATTAGCCGGGTTAGCTGATGATTTTGCTGTTCACCGCCTCTAAAAATGAACAAAGTCGAACTCCTTAAGATATTAAGGATCCGACTTTGTTAAGTATTCAACTGTATTGGTTGTGATCGGCTTTTTTCCCTTGACCTGTTTTAATGTCGCTACGATAAGAAAGCTGACAATCACCAGTAAGAGCCAAGAGCTAACCTTTCCCAAATGGACAAGACTCCAGGCATCGGTTTGGTTGGGATATTCCCAAGCTCCAAAGAATGTAGCAATATTCTCGGCTATCCAAATGAAAAAACCAATGAGAACAAACGAAAGAGCGAGCGGCATACGATAACGCTCCCCTCCGACCTCGTATATGACCCAAGCCCGCCAAAAAACAATTACAACCAGTGCTGACAGCCACCAGCGAATATCCACCCAATAATGGTGGGTGAAAAAGTTTAAATATATCGCAGATGCCAGGCTGACTACGACCCAAAACGGCGGCCACTTGAACAGTTCAACCTTTAACCGTCTCCATGCCTGGCAAAGATAACTTGCTACACTTGCATACATGAATCCACTGTACAAAGGCACCCCGAACACTTTGGAATATCCTTCATCAGGATAAGACCAGGAGCCCATATTCACCTTGAAAAGTTCGAGAGCGAGCCCGATCAGGTGAAACAAGGTTATGACTTTCAGTTCATCCCGGGTTTCAAGTCCTGAGCGCACCATCACCCACTGCATCAGCAGGCAGATGATGAGCAGCCAATCATATCTCGGCAGGATAGGGAGAGGAATCAATTGGGTAATCGCCAGCGAAGCAAAAATAACGACAGGAAACAAACAGGACATGGCCTGCTCCCAGCCAAAGCGAAAGAGTTGGTTTAATGCTCTCATAATTCGTGCCTCCAAAGTTTTTTTAATATGCCCTGTTAGTGAGTGTCTTCCGTACTCCTATATTCAATAAGATCTCCAGGCTGACAATCCAAAGCCTTACAAATCGCCTCTAAAGTTGATAATCGAATCGCCTTTGCTTTGCCATTTTTCAGAATCGAAAGGTTCGCCATTGTTATACCTACCCTTTCCGAAAGTTCTGTCACACTCATTTTCCTTTTAGCCAGCATCACGTCAATATTAATTATAATCGCCATGTTATCACCTCAGACCGTTAAATCATTTTCTGATTTTATTTCTATGGCATTTTTCAATAGTTTTTGGAGGACAGCTGCAAAGACCGCAATCACCATGCTGCCAAATATAATCACCATTCCAATTAGGATCATACCCGGAGCATCGTCTGCCTCTGCCATGAGATAGATGAGTGGTATAAATACCACATAAAATGCACTGATGATGATGGCACAGTATTTGATCATTTTTAACGCCTTTACGGATAAATCCGAAAATGCCTGATTCTTATCAATAAAATTCAACAGTTTTAACGTCTGGTACAAAGCAGCGAAAAAGACGATTGCTGTCACATACAATCCGATTAAAAAGGGATATTGTAAAAAATCCAGCTCCGGATTCAATTCAGCGAAAAATTCAGCTATCCCGGGTAATATGAATATACTCAAAGCAAGGACAGGCAGTCCCATAACAACAACAACAACGCACTTTAAAAAGGATGTTTCTTTTTTCATACAATCACCTCACCAATATATCCTCCATCTGAATTTAACACACTATTTATTGATAAACAATAAATATTTATTAATTATTGAGATTTTTTTATTGATAAATTATTGTTCAGACAAAAATAAATAGCATTCCTTATGACAAAGAAATGCTAAATGGACCGTAATTGATTATCAACCGCTATAAACACTGGCACATGTTCCTGCTTTTGGTTCATAATAACAATGATTTTTAAATTGACCGGCAAAAGGTTGACCATACCAGGTGGGAGGACAAGGCGCATACGGATTAAAATACCAAAGGGCATACTTTGCCGGGTGCTGAGCCCAAAAATCCAGATTTTTTTTAGCTAGTCTTTTTTCAACGGATCTCGCTCTGTTATAAAAAAGATTCCCTTTTTGAACAGCCTCAAAAGAATAATTCCCACCTTGAACATGAAAGATGACTTGTCGAATGGTTCTTACGTCTCTAAAGTCCAAACAATCCGCCTTCGCACGATTAACGATGACATTTCCTACATAAAGCATTCCCTGTTTTCCTTCACCCTCGGCTTCCGCTCGCATCATCCTTGCCATCAGGGCAACATCTGCATCCGTGTATTTGACTCTTGGCATTTTATTCACCTCAGAAATAGTTTATGAAAAAAGCCTGAGTTGATGTCATTCTTTATAAAATGGCTCTGACCTTTTAGTTTTAGATAAGCCTCCAGGTTAATTTTTATTAAGATGTTTTCTTACTTTTTTGAACCAGAATATATTCAATGTCATAACTGCAGAATAAAATATGCACGAGTAATAGAGCGTCCATTCTTTATGTTGAAATAGATTGAAATAAAGCGAGATCCATTCCAGAAATGTGAGGATCAACCCCCATCCCAGGATATACCACAAAGTGGACGGCCTGTATTTTGCATAAAAATGAATGGCGATTGAAATCGTGGCTGGATAAGTGAATGTCTGCAGAATAACATCAAAAATTTCTGCGTGCGGATAATCCATTGTATCGTAAAGATCTAAAGGGGGCTCAGCAAATAATGCTTCCAATGTGGTAGTCAAAAAAAGATTGAGCAAATACACGCTGACCAGTTCCGCGTTGGTTAACGTTTTTTTATGGGTGTGTAAATACCATAGAACGGCAATCGTAAAAATTGAAATGATAAGTGTAAATATTTCGTTTTCATCAAATGGTTTTGGTGATATGGGTGTAATGATCATTTTAATTGATTCAATCATGTGATTACCCGTTCTTTGCTCAGCAACTTATGAATTTCTTCCATTACAATGGTGGTAATGATTAATATGCAAATAGCTGCAGCAGCATCAATCATGGGATACCAATGTTCATTTGGTTTTTCCAATATCCCTGACAAAAGGAAAACCTTTTCATATATAATGTTGAAGATTATCCAAGCGATACTGCTCACTGCGTAAAAGATTGAGTTTGTACTCTTCTGAAGATACAATACAATAATCAATAAAGCTGGCAGCACAATTCCAAAATGGATGATCACAGTAAGCTTCGCCCATCCGCTTTCGCTAATATTCAGCCGGTCGTACGGGGAAAACAATTTATAGTATGTATTTTGGCAAATAAATGATGAAAATATAAACAATAGAGTCCGTTCTAAGACACCGAAATGTCGTTTCATTAAACGGAGTGAAAGTAACAGAACGACGGACAGAATGATCGTGGTTGCTGATGTAATATACATGGAAATCTCCCTTTTCATCAAGTATCCTATAGATACTAGTATTACTTAGGAACTTCTTTTACATTCTCCCTATACATATTTTACACCTTTTAAAAACAGGCGCCTGCCCAATTTAATTGAGGGCAGGCGCCTGGCATTGTTCTTCTTAATTTTGTATATATTTATTAAATACTTCGCCAAAATCTTTACGAGTATTCGCATTATATTGATCATTCAGCCACTCAAATGCAAAGCCGGTCGCTTCTTTGAACTCATTTGAGATGTCATTGTCATGGAAACGGTTGTTGGTGATAAGTTCCCTGGCTGTGGATAAGCTCTTTTCTGCAGTATCCATTTTACGCTTTCCTTCTTGCTGGATATGGGAGATGGCGAGCAGGGACTTGTATAGATCTGCGATGGCTTCTCCTTCTTTTTTGTCAATATCCACTGAAAAACCGTAGCTTCCCATGGTAAATTTGATTTCAAGATCAAGGTCGATGGTACCCGCTGTTTCGATGGAGACTCCGCTGATCGGATTTTCATAATAATCATAGCGTTTGAGGTTACGTTTGCTGCTGGAGGCTTTGTTGCCATCCAAATGGATGAGTGCACGGTTTGTGAAGCAGTATTCATCCGTTTTTGATTTGATGAGGAAGTGAATCTTTTCCCCGTCTTCAGTCAAGACGTAGTCATCTGACTGTGTTTTATCAAAGTCTTCTCTTCTGATGATTTTCCCGATATCACTGATTCCCAATGCATCACTGGCGAATTTCTTTAGCATGATTGATAACCTCATTTCTTTTTTATTGATTTGGTGGTTTGAACAATCCGTTACAAAATTTATAACACGTTTAAATCACCTGTTCTCACCTGTTAATACCGCTGACTTCGCTTTCCGCGGGCGGTTGGTGAGCCTCCCGCAGGAGTCTTCGTCTTGCACTCCAATCAACAGCTGGATCCGGTTAAAACCAAGTATGCTTTTAACCATGTTTTTGGTTTTTATTAAAACACTCACACTACTATGCTATCAATAAAAGGGTGAAATTGTAAGTATTTAAATAGGAACAGAATATCATTATTCATTTGTTGGAGAAGATTATCTATCACTCTTCTTTCCAAAGAACTAAAAAGAGCCCAAGGCAACCGGCCTCAAGCTCTTTAAAGGAGTTGTTTAATAGATCAAATACTGTTCGCGGACTTCTTTGAATTCGTCTAATTCGGGCTGCCACTGTTCAACCATTTCCTCAATACTTCTTCCTTCTTCGATTCCTTCGCGGATCCAGCCGTTACCGATCAGGTTGTCGAAGAATGAGATGCCTGCACTGTTTTCAGCGCGGAACTGAAAGTCTTCAGGATACATGTCATGGATGGTTTTCACGATGTTAAGCCCTGTTTCGACAGGTTTAAATGCTTTCCGGTCAGTGACATGTATCTGGATGCCGTGTGACAGTTTGCCTGCGTGCTTGGATGATGCCGGCGTAAAGGAGGCCGCTCTGAACGTAACGCCTTTCAGTTCCAAATCATTCAGGGTTGCTGCAAGGTCGGCTGCGTTAATGAATGGGGCGCCGATCAGTTCAAATGGTTTGGTTGTACCGCGCCCTTCTGATACGTTCGTCCCCTCGATCAATGCCGCTCCGGGGTATACAAGTGCCGTTTCAAGTGTCGGCATGTTAGGTGAAGGCATGACGAATTCAAGTGGTGTTTCGTCGTAATACATACTGCGTTTCCAGCCTTCCATTTCCACTACTGTCAAGTCTGCGCCGATGCCGAATTCTTCGTTAAATAGCTTGGCAAGTTCCCCGACTGTCATACCGTGGCGGAGAGGGATGCTGTAGTTACCAACGAATGAAGCGTATTTCATATCCAGGACTGGCCCTTCTACTTTGGTACCGCTCAATGGGTTTGGACGGTCCAATACGATAATTGGGATATCGTTCTCTTTTGCCGCTTCCATTGCATACGCCATTGTGTAGATGTAGGTGTAGAAGCGTGTGCCTACATCCTGGATATCGAATAACAGGACTTCTACGTTTTCAAGCATTTCAGGTGACGGCTTTTTAGTTGCGCCATATAAGCTGTAGACAGGAAGACCTGTTCGATCATCGATATAGAATTCAACATATTCCCCAGCCTGCGCATCTCCGCGCACACCGTGTTCCGGTCCGTAAAGAGCTGTCAATTCTACATCCGGGTCATTATGCAATGTGTCCACGATACTGTTCAATTCTTGATCGACTCCGGTTGGATTCGTAATCAGCCCGACCTTTTTGCCTTCAATGAGATGCTTCTCTTCTTTCAGGAGTTGTTCGACACCAAGTGAGAATTCCTTATGTTTGCCTTTGCCCTTTCCGTGACCATGACCTTTTCCGTTATCATGGGCAGATCCCGCTGACATCGTCGATAGTACCAGAACGAACGTTAGTAGTGCTATCATCCACTTTTTCAAGGTTTTCCCCTCCCGTTATTATAAAATTAATACGTCAAGCCGTGCCCGAATTCGTACAGGGTTCCTTCATCCACACCCGGGATGGTTACCGGCAATTTACCTCCAGGCGTGTTTGCACCGAAGATCGTCGCAGCGGTTGCTTTGAAGCTTGCCGTACGGAAACCATATTGAGCAAGATAAGCATCCACTTCACTGCTATAGGCCATGATGTCATATGGGTTACGGATGCCGACTGCAATCACCGGGGCATTTGTTTCTTCCGCTAAAGCTTTTACAAGATTCATCTGTGCACTGTCTGGAGACCTGCCCGATACATTATAAGTGTACGTCCCAATGATGACGGCTGACGCTTCTCTGATTTCAGATTTCTGTGCATCTGTTAATTGATAATTAGCCGGAGCTTCGATGACGGTTGTGTTTCCATGCTGCTCTTTCACTGCATTTCCAAGGTCTTCGATATAGGACCTACCGACCACGACTACTTTTTCACCTTCAGATGGTTTCATCGGAAGTACCTGCTCGTTCTTCACAAGTGTGATTGAGCGTTCTGCCGCTTCTTTTTCCACTTGTTTGTGTTCTTCAGATCCTACGATTTTACTTGCTTGTGCGATTTTCTCTTCTACTGGAAGTGGGGTTTCTTCTTTTATGACACCTCGTTTGATTTTCAGTGAAAGGATCCTTCCAACGGATGCTTCGATTCGATCGACTGTCAATTCACCGCTGTCCACTGCATCAAGCAGTCCCTGTCTCACTTCACTTAAACCAACCGGCATCAGTACGATATCCGTGCCTGCTTTGACTGCGCGAACAGCCGCATCTACTGCACCAAAGTGATCCGCGATCGCTTTCATGTTCATCGCGTCTGTTGTGATGATGCCTTCGTAGCCCATTTCCTCGCGCATCAATTCTGTCAGGACTTTATGAGAAAGAGTGGCTGGCACTGCGATTTCTTCTCCTGTTTTTTTCGAAATGGCCTTGGAGCCGTCGATTTTAGGGAACGTGACGTGAGCCGTCATGATCGCATCGATTCCCGCATCCATTGCCTGCTGGAAAGGATACAATTCCACTTCCATTAACCGGTCTTTATCATGCGGAACTTCAGGCAGCCCTAAGTGGGAGTCCACAGCCGTGTCACCGTGACCCGGAAAGTGCTTGGCGGTTGCTGCTACACCAGTTGATTGAAGTCCTTCTGTATAAGCCACACCCATTTCAGCGACCAATTCCGGATCTTCCCCGAATGAACGGACACCAATTACAGGATTGTCAGGATTATTGTTGACGTCCATAACAGGTGCAAAGTTCACGTTTATGCCAAGAGAATGAAGCTCTTCCCCAATTGCTTTACCAACGTTATGAGCAATTTCGGGTGATCTTGCTGCACCTAAAGCCATATTCCCCGGAAAGTCAGTACCTGATTGCAAGCGGGTGACGATTCCGCCTTCCTGGTCGATCGTCATCAGCAATCCATATTTCTCTGCCGCCTCTTGATAATCAGCTACCAGTTTCGTTGTCTGTTCAGTTGTAACCACATTTTCGCGGAATAAAATAACCCCGCCGAGATGATAGTCTTTCACAAGTTGCTCAATTTCAGGAAGCATTTCCGTTACATTTTCACCGTCCCAGTTTCTAAAG
>NZ_JABMCR010000195.1 GCF_013179555.1 Bacillus haikouensis | reverse complement strand
AAATAGATCGTTAAGGTGATGATAAGGATCCCTACAAGAAATAGATAACATTCTACACGAGTACTTATAAATTGCAGGTATTCAATAATGGTCATTCCTGTTGTGAGAAGGTTCAAGTAAATAATCAGACTTATTCCTCCGGAAACAGCCAGTCCAAAACCAACAAACAATACGAACATACGTAACACCATACCTTCCGCCTCTACCCTCTTTTTGCTTGTCCTTTTATACTACAGTTTATGAAGGCAGACGGGAGATATGACGAAATTGGGTGTAATGATTAGTTCTGCTGTTTATCTGCTTTCACGTTTTCAACAGGCAGGAAATAGGAAGATGGTTTCCCGATCAGACCGATTGTAGATGTTGTTTTACTGTTTGATAAATGGTTGACTAAGTAATATCCGGCCGCATATCCGAGCATTTTCGGAAAGTTTTTTTGACCGAGCAGTAATTGATCATGCAGGGGATCAATTCTTGTAATCTTCAAATTCGGTTTGATCCATTTCTTATAGTATTGAGACATTTTTTCATTTTCATATGCCCTGGTCCAAGAAGCCACATATTTTTCCCCGCAGTATTCCTTTACTGCATATTCCGCTAATCCCTCAAAAACAATCGAATCCAAAAGCGTATACTCTTCATCATTTTTGTTCAACTTGGCCATTCTCACACAATGATGATATTCATGGGCAAATAATGCCTCATACTCTTTATTGTCTCCCCCGTCTTTGAGGAATAAATATATTTCATCTTTAAAACATACCCCGGACTTTTTCATAGATGTCTGGAACCATCCCCTATTTTCGTGAATGGGCAGGAGGTAAATCGGAACATTGGGTCCATCCCACTTATATCGATATTTCCTTTCTAACTTTGCAAAGAAATCCCAGATCTTTTTTTCTTTCATTGATTGAAAAATCATTTTTGCTGCCGGTGATGGACGGTACATCCCATGCTTTATTAAATATCTGTATAAAGATTCTGTATCCTTTTTTCCTTGTTTCGTGTTTTTTAAGATTTCTAAAGGATCATCCAGTGATTCAGTCAGCCAATTTTGTGTAGGAGCAATCGTCACCTGCATCCCTCTTTCTTTTTTTACATGTATATGGTGTGATTAGCAGGTTTAGTAATGGAAGATGGCTGGGAGAATCGTTAAGCTGTAAGAAAAGAATAACTTTTTATCGTGCTGCCGGATGAGACTGCTCTACGACATCAATAAATTAGTATTATTATGTATGTTAAAGATCTAAAATGGATCGGATTTCCCAATGAAGTTTCTGCTCGACCTACTTTTAACCCCTATCTCTAAATGTTCTTCTCTGCTTCTTAAAACGTAAAAAAGCGCACAAATGATTATTTATCATTCGTACGCTTTTCAACTATCAAACTGACATTAGTTTGTATATTTTTTGAACACAAGTGTTGCATTGTGACCGCCGAAGCCCAGTGAGTTACTCATTGCCACATTTACTTCTTGCTTTCTGGCTTTGTTTGCTACGTAGTCCAGGTCACAATCCGGATCTGGTGTATCAATATTGATGGTCGGCGGCAGTACGCTATCCTTCATCGCCAAAACTGTAAAGATTGCTTCTACTCCGCCTGCTGCTCCCAATAGATGACCAGTCATCGATTTAGTTGAACTCATCGCAAGTTTATAAGCATGTTCCCCAAAGACCTCTTTGACTGCCATAGTTTCAAATTTATCATTATAGGGAGTACTGGTTCCGTGAGCATTGATGTAATCCATTTCTTCCGGGCGCACTCCTCCATCGTCAAGTGCCATCTTCATTGCTCTTGCCCCGCCTTCACCTGCTGGTGCAGGTGCTGTGATATGATGGGCATCTCCAGTGCTTCCGTACCCAACCACTTCTGCATAAATTGGAGCACCGCGTCTTAATGCATGTTCCAGTTCCTCCAGAACGACTACACCGGCACCTTCTCCCATTACGAAGCCGTCGCGGTTGGCGTCGAATGGACGAGAAGCTTTTTCTGGATCTGTGTTAGTGGAGAGTGCTGTGTTTGCACAGAAACCTGCGACAGACATTTTGGTAATTGGAGCTTCTGCTCCGCCTGAAATCATGATGTCTGCATCTCCACGCTGAATGACTTTGAAAGCGTCACCGATTGAATTCGTACCAGTAGCACAAGCTGTCACCGTACAAGAATTCACCCCTTTAGCTCCCAGCATGATGGAAACTTGTCCGGTAGCCATGTCAGGTATGATCATCGGTACAAAGAAAGGACTTACTCGGCGATACCCTCGTTTCTGAAACGTTTCGTACTGGTTCTCAAACGTCTCCATCCCACCGATTCCAGAACCGATCCAGACACCTACCCGGGGTGCATTTTCCTCTGTTATTTCTAATTTGGAATCTTTCACTGCCATCATGGAAGCAGCCACAGCATAATGAGTGAAGCGGTCCATCTTTCGTGCTTCTTTGCGCTCCACATATTCTTCGATATCAAAGTCTTTTAATTCTGCTGCAACCTTCGCAGGATATTCATCGGCGTTCAGCCTTGTCAGCGGTCCGATTCCTGTTTTGCCATCAAGTATATTGGTCCAGGTAGATTCGACGTTGTTTCCTAACGGAGTGACAGCTCCTATACCTGTGATGACTACACGTTTGTTATTCATTTAATCCATCTCCTTTTATTCATCTATGGAAGAACTCGATTTCTTATTATTTACCCCAGCGCATGACAATCGCGCCCCACGTCAGGCCGCCGCCAAATCCGACCATCACTACAACATCATTGTCTTTGATACGCCCATCTTCTACATCTTCAACAAGTGAGACAGGAATCGAGGCAGCAGATGTATTACCATATTTGTTTACTGTTTTGGACATTTTTTCAATCGGCAGATCCAGACGTTGTCTTGCTGCCTCCATGATGCGTATGTTAGCTTGATGAGGGATCAAGAAATCAACATCTTCTTTCTTCAACCCTGCTTTTTCAATAACATTTACACTGGATTCACCCATTTGACGGACAGCAAATTTAAATACTTCACGGCCATTCATCACGATATTTTCTTCTTGATATAAGTGTTTAGCACCAGAACCATCTGCTCCAAGTTCAAAAGCGAGGATCCCTTTCCCGTCAGGCACTGGTCCAAGCACGGCAGCTCCTGCAGCGTCACCGAATAATACAGCTGTATTGCGGTCGTCCCAATCTGTAATCCGTGAGAGCTTCTCTACACCGATGACAAGGATGTTCTTGTAAACTCCATTAACGATGAACTGTTTTCCTGTAATCATTCCATACATAAATCCTGCACATGCCGCGCTTATATCCATTGCAGCAGCTTTTTTGGCACCTAATCTGTCCTGCAGCTGGCAGGCAACAGATGGAAATGGACGATCCGGTGTTACGGTGGCAACCAAAATCAAATCGAGGTCCTCTGCAGAAATATCTGCATCTGCTATTGCTTTTTTGGCCGCTTCAAACGCCATATCCGACGTATTGATATGTTCACCGGCAACCCTTCTCTGTTCAATTCCTGTTCTCGTACGGATCCACTCATCAGACGTATCCACCATTTTTTCTAAATCTGCATTTGTTAATACTTTTTCAGGAAGGTAACGCCCAATTCCGATTATCCCTGCATTCATACTGGCATCCCCTGCTTTCATTTTTTATCGTATTTTACTCTTATATTAGTTTATTATCAATTATTAAGACTTGGTACTAATTTTATCGAAAAATTCCTTTTTATGCAATGTTTTTATGATTCTTACATTCTAGATAATCACCCGAAACCTTAATATGGCAGGAGTTTTTTATAATTGTTCGTACAAAAAAGGACTGTTCTTAAGTGAACAGTCTTTTTTGTATACGATTAATCATTATGTATGGCATCTTGCTTTCCTAATTCATAGGCTTCCCCCATCACCTGGGTAAAGAGGGTCATAAAAGGCTGAATCATTTCAGGGGATAGTTCGATTCCCGCTTCATCCAACGTCTGCTTTGCCTGTGGTAAGTATTTCATAGCGATTTGCATAAATTCCATTGTTTTATCTTGATTCATTACTTAGCTTCCTTCCCGTTTGGTAATTTTCCTGTGTCGATATACTGCTTAACATGCTGATTCATAGCAGTCTTGAAATCATCAGAGATTAACGGACTGAATTTTCCAAGGGAAATGACTCCGTCTTTAAAATCAAATTCGAGATTTCCTGAAGGCAGCTCCCCTTCTGAAAACTTATCCGCCACCACCCCATACAGCTTATCCGCATGCTGGACAGTGCTGGTAAGAACTGTGGACTCACCTAAATCCGATTGGTCGGAAACATATCCGATCGCAAACAACCCTCGTTCTTTGAGTTCTTCGATCACAGCTACATTATAGCCGTCCCCGGCAGGATATACAACATCCGTATCCTTACGTAATAAAGATGTTAACCGGTCCAGTGCAGATTCTTTGTCATTCCAGTCCTTTGTATATTCAACAACTACTTCAACTTCTTTGTTCTGGTGCTTCGCCCCGTCAACGAAACCTTCTACTTCCGGCTGCCAATCAAATGCAGCGATCACACCGATTTTATTCGTTTCAGTATGATGAGCCGCTGTCATGCCTCCGAAGAATCCCATCGCATACCCGTTAAACTTCAAGCTTGTTGTGTTCTTTTCTTGAGCATTACCGTTAAAACTGATAAAACGAATATCAGGGAATTCATTTGATAGCTCGTTGAATATATTAGCATACTCGCTGCCATGACCGAAAATCAGGTTGACATCGTCTTTTTTATATTCTTGGATTGCTTGTTCTATTGATGTGTCATTGATCATGCTCTCTTTATAGAATACGTCTACTTCGTGATCTGATTGTATACTTAATAAACCTTTGTAACCTTTTGTCCCCCAGACACCATCATTTATTGTTTCAGGGACGAGCAAACCCACATTTTCTAATTCATCAGACGTATCTTCATTCATACATCCGTTTATTACAAGTGCTAAAACCGCCAGAATTAGAAAACCCAGTCTCTTTTTCATGTGCAGCAACTCCTTTAAAACTCATGCAGCGTCGATAAGAGCAGTATCAATAGAAAAATATTACACCAATATATCTTTACACCAATATATCTATTTTACCTTCATCCGTATACATATAAAAGAGAAATTTTTCTTATTCTGTTTTTCACAGAAAGCTTAATATATGTTTCTGCTCCTTCAAAATAGCATCATGAGATTTTGAAGGGTGGACAGTGATGAGCTCCCCTTCAGGACTTCTTTCTTGTATGACGGGAGTAGTTAATTCTTGCGTAATATATGACAGTGCTTCTTCCCAGCTGTTTTTGGACAAGGATTTCAAGGAATAGGTTCCATGGTCCGCTGAATGCTTAATGATGTAATTCGCTGCGTCTTTTACATAGATAGCCCCGCTTGGATCATCTGAATAATGCAGCTCTTCTTCCTTTTTCCCTTGGAGCAGCTGTGAAAATAAAAAATGATCAGGCTGATGAGCCCCATAAAGGGTTGGAAGATAAAACGTCGTTATGTCTGCTTTACCGGCAGCAATGATTTGGCTTCTCTCAGTCTTGTTCGATAAAATTTGTACGATCTCAGGATATTCTTCATTCTGATCCAGACACTGTTCAATCAAGGAAAGACATATGGGCTTGTTCTCATTGAATTGGTCATAAAAAGGGAGAAACAATCTGCAATCAACCGGAAGTTCCTTATTCCATGCATGTGCAGGAACGTACTGTAGGTTCGCGTTTCTCCCAATTTCCATCCATTTATCCTTCGTCTCCCTATCATCATCGACGGCCGTCACAGTCCAACCTTTTTCAAGCAGTGCACTACATAGTTCAAACCCCAAATATTGCTGGGCAGCCAGCACTATTGCATGATTCAATTCACTCACTCCTAATCAAAGCTATAATTCTTTCTCGTGCAAGGCAAAGTACGAGGCAAATTTCAATCCAAGTGAATACCTTTTTTCAGGAAGTACATAAAAGAGATCAGTTGAAATTTTTTTCTCCAAACGATGTTTATATATATCTTTTATGAGAGGGAATTGATTTTTATAACGATTAACATTATAGGATTGGGCGATATATAGAGGGATAGGGATGTCCTTAAACAATTCATAATCATCCTCGAAATGCATGAGAATCTGTTCATAGTCCTCTTTTTTCATACCACGGGAACGAGATAATTCCTTTACCAATTTTTTATAGAAAAATTTTTGCTCCTTTTCCTGCCGGATCAGTTCGGAAAGGGAAAGACACGGAGTGAGCATCACCACTCCCCTTATATTGTTTTCCATCATAGGGTAAAGTCCCTTAAATACGAGTGTTCCCATCCCTTCTGTCAAGATATGAATCTTGCTATTGATGATTTCTGTCCGTTTCACATATTGATAGAGTCTGCCTGCTAACTCCACTGCCTGAGTGCTGCCCCAATTTGCTCCATACAGATTGCTATAGTAAACAATATACCCTTTGGCCGTAAGGTCTTTGAGCCATTTCTTCCTGGCTTCATGCTGGTCCCAAAAACTGGTTCTTTCATCTACATAATGATGATGGTCGCCGAGAATCATAACAGCAAATCCATTTGGTCTTTCAGGATAATGAATCATGCACCACTCCCGGTCTAATTGAAACAATCGCTGATTCATTGAAATTCTCCTTTTACATAGTGAGTCAATATAGTGTATGTGCCGTAAACATTTTTGAAAGGAGATTTGCCCATTAACTAGAAAAAATGTAAACAAGTCATATACTGCGACAGAGCCGATGATAAGGGTTACATTTTCACATATTCGCCATTTATTATTTAAAAAAGGTGTGGTATGATAAATAGGATTGAAAATGGTGGAAACCATCTACATATGGTTGAAAATAGAGGAATGAGGTGACAGGCGTGAGATTTTTCTGGACATTTTTCTGGGCATTTCTTTTGACTCAAATGTTAACTTACGTTGTAAGTTCAATGAACGGATTAACGTATCATTTTGAAACAGGATTGATTTTATCAATCGGTATCACAATTTTGATTTTTGTAATTACATTAATCATTCCAAACGATCCAGTCGAAGATCATTAAAAAGCAGCCTGTTCAGGCTGCTTTTTTTATTACTGCTCTTTTAGATAATACTTTTAATGCTGCTTTGCTAGCTGATCGTGAGAATCAGTCCTTGATGATCGGAATCGATGACTACTTCATTATCAGATCCGATGTTTCCAGCTATCAATTCCCTTGCAAGTTTCGTTTCAACTTCCTTCTGAAGGTATCTCTTTAATGGACGAGCCCCGTAAACAGGGTCGTAAGCATATTTTGCGATGAATTCCTTCGCTTTTTCAGTCATGGAAATGCTTATATGCTGATCTTCTACACGCGACCGTAATTCCAGGAGAAGCTTCTCAATGATCGCTTTTACATTTCCAATACTAAGGGGCTTAAAGAGGATGATGTCATCCACACGATTGAGAAACTCAGGTCTGAATGAGCTCTTTAGCTGCATCATCACCAGCTCCTTGGTATCATCATCAATTTCTTCTTCTCCTTTATCTCTTTCCAATAAATGTGAAGAGCCAATATTGGAAGTCATGATAATGACCGTGTTTTTACAATCAACCGTTCTTCCCTGTGAATCGGTTATACGACCGTCATCAAGCATTTGCAGTAAAATATTGAATACTTCAGGATGTGCTTTTTCAATTTCGTCAAGCAGGACCACGGAGTAAGGCTTCCTTCTGATGGCTTCTGTCAGCTGACCGCCTTCCTCATAACCTACATATCCGGGAGGTGCTCCAACCAGCCTGGATACTGCATGCTTCTCCATATATTCAGACATATCAATTCTTATCATTTGTTCTTCACTGTCAAATAATGTGTGGGCAAGTGTTTTAGCAAGCTCGGTCTTCCCCACCCCTGTGGGACCCAGGAAAATGAAAGAGCCGATCGGGCGATTAGGATCTTTGATTCCGGCTCTTGCACGTATTACGGCATCACTGACCAGTTTTACCGCTTCTTCTTGTCCAATGACACGTTCATGTAATAGTA
>NZ_JABMCR010000194.1 GCF_013179555.1 Bacillus haikouensis | reverse complement strand
TAACCCTGCCGGCTTTCTTATTCTATTTCCCACTGTCTTTCATGGCCATCAAAGAAGTCCCTTCTCCTTATGATTCTGGAGGGATATTCCTCTGGTTGATCGGACATCTGGTATACGGAGTTTCTCTTGTACTTCTTTATCTTGCAATACAGAAGCCAAAAAGAAAAAATGTATAATGAAAAGCGGCAGTCTTCTGAAGACTGCCGCTTTTCATTATACATTTCCTTTTTTCTTTTCATTGTTTAAACGGATCTTATAAATAATCAATATAAGAGCCGCTACCACAAGACCCTCCGCAACCGGTAAGAATATCCCCAGGAATGTCAGTACAGTACAACCGACAATCAAGAAAAGATAGATCACGATCGATTTCAAAAGCGGCAGTTTTTTGGCAAAACCAAGCTTATAAACTAAAATCGCGAGTCCTACAATGGTTAAGTAAAGAAGCCACATTCCCATTTCCGCATTTTGATCAACGCGGTAAAGGGATGCGAAAAAGGATAAACGCTCAGTTACATCCATTTCCTGCTCCCCCTTCACTCAGTTTATTGAGATACCTTGCTCTTCTTCTCCGCTCTTTCACGTTCATTCTTATCAAGAATTTTTTTGCGAAGTCGGATTGATTCAGGTGTTACTTCACAATACTCGTCATCGTTCAGATATTCAAGGGATTCTTCAAGTGTCATGATTCTTGCCTTCTTAATCGTAACGGTTTGATCTTTGTTGGCAGAACGAACGTTTGTCGCTTGTTTAACCTTTGTGATATTAACGGTAATATCATTTTCTCGCGTATGCTCCCCAACAATCATACCGCCATATATTTCTGTACCTGCCTCAACGAAGATAATTCCGCGATCTTCCACTTGCATGATTCCGTATTGAGATGCTTTACCTGTTTCCATTGATACCAATACACCTTGGCGACGTCCGCCTACACGGCCTTTTTGCAGTGGCTGGTAGCTGTCAAATGTGTGGTTGATGATACCATATCCACGTGTAAGGGTCATAAACTCAGTTGAATAACCAATTAATCCACGTGCAGGAACCATAAATATCAATCGAACCTGGCCATTACCGTTGTTCACCATATCAAGCATTTCACCTTTACGCTGTCCAAGAGATTCAATTACTCCACCCATGTATTCTTCAGGGATGTCAATTTGAACACGTTCTACCGGTTCACTCTTCACGCCATCAACTTCTTTAATGATAACCTGCGGTTTAGATACCTGTAATTCGTATCCTTCACGGCGCATGTTTTCAATCAGGATAGAAAGGTGAAGCTCTCCACGCCCGGAAACCGTCCATGCATCTGGTGAATCTGTTGGTTCAACACGTAGACTGACATCTGTTTGAAGTTGAGCCAATAAACGCTCTTCAATTTTTCTTGAAGTAACGTATTTACCTTCTCTGCCTGCAAACGGGCTGTTATTCACGAGGAATGTCATTTGAAGTGTAGGCTCGTCAATACGCAGAACCGGCAGTTGATCTTGATGTTCAACCGGACAAACCGTTTCTCCTACGTTAATATCTTCCATTCCTGAAACAGCAATCAAATCACCGGCTTTTGCTTCTTGGATTTCCTCACGTTTCAGCCCGAAGAAACCAAAGATCTTCGAAACACGGAATTGTTTAACTGAGCCGTCAAGCTTCATCAGTGCTACCTGCTGACCAACTTTCATCGTCCCTCTGAACACACGTCCAATTCCGATACGGCCTACATAATCATTATAGTCAAGAAGAGCTACCTGGAATTGAAGAGGATCATCAGAGTTATCGACTGGTGCAGGGATGTGCTCGATGATTGACTCATATAGGCACTGCATATTTTCTTCTTGTTTTTCCGGATCCGGATCTGTGCTTGCGGTACCATTGATGGCAGAAGCATATACAACCGGGAACTCAAGCTGTTCATCATTTGCATCCAATTCAATGAACAATTCCAATACTTCATCGATTACTTCTTCCGGACGGGCTGAAGGCTTGTCGATCTTATTCACAACCACGATTGGTGTCAAGTTTTGTTCAAGTGCTTTCTTAAGAACGAAACGGGTCTGAGGCATACAGCCTTCATACGCATCGACTACCAGTAAAACACCATCTACCATTTTCATGATACGTTCCACTTCTCCGCCAAAGTCAGCATGCCCTGGTGTATCAAGAATGTTGATGCGTGAATCTTTATATTGAATCGCCGTATTTTTAGCCAAGATCGTAATACCGCGTTCTCTTTCCAAGTCGTTCGAATCCATCGCGCGTTCTGAAACTTGTTCATTCTCACGGAAGATTCCAGATTGCTTTAAAAGCTCATCCACCAAAGTTGTTTTTCCGTGGTCAACGTGAGCAATAATAGCAATATTTCTAAGATCATTTCTTAAGTTCATATTTCCACTCCTGAATATATTGGATTTCTTTCCTAAAAGGCTAAAGATAAAAT
The DNA here is from genome assembly GCF_013179555.1 of Bacillus haikouensis. Lineage (GTDB taxonomy): Bacteria > Bacillota > Bacilli > Bacillales > Bacillaceae_B > Rossellomorea > Rossellomorea haikouensis_A. The sequence goes on along the minus strand of NZ_JABMCR010000194.1, from coordinate 5,580 downwards.
ATTTTTGTTCAACTAGACCATTATAGCACAGCCCCTTATAAAAGCATAAATAATTCTAAAAAGAAGTGGATGATGCTGCTGAATTTTGTCAAATGCCCCTGTTTTATCCGTTTATTAATATTGCTGAAAAATCCTCAGGAAGAGAAATTGTCCCACTATCGTTTTATTGAATAAGCCGTTGCACAATCACCTCTAAGTAGGTAGAATTTAAGTAGTGAACATTTACATTTGTCTGTTTATCTTTTCAATAAATGCAGTAAATAAGAATGCAATCGAAGAAATACATATTTACGGAGGGTTTTACCATGGGGAATATCAAATGGATTTTTGTATTATTTTCAATTCTCGCTGCCGTATCGTTAATGGGGATCGCCATTTCAATCAGTTTAAAGAGTCCTCTTCTAGCCCTGGGAAGTTTATTGGCACTGGTAGTCATTATGGGCTTCGGCTTCACCACCAAGAAAAAATATCGTGAAGAGGGGAAATTATAGAACCGGCTATATAGCAGCCCTGAAATGAAAATGAAAGTTAAAAAAGCTGAATGGAAAGATTCCATTCAGCTTTTTGATTGATGGAGGTGCATCTATCGCTTAAGATACTTTGTTAATATGGTTTTATGCAGTCCCGGTTTCGCAACGAATAATGAACTTTTATGAAGGGGATCAAGTTCCTTCCCTTCCAGATCTGTCACTACTCCCCCGACTTCTTCGATAAGGATCTTACCTGCCGCAAAATCCCACGGGGCTAAACGCATGCTTATATATGCATCCAGTCTTCCTGAAGCAATATAAGCCATTTCGATGGCGGCAGATCCATACGAACGTGTCCCTCTCACAGTTTGTACCAGGGGTGTTAAAAGTGCCGGATCGATTCGCTTATTGGATGAAACCCATTGTGCATTTAATGCAATCACTGAATCCTCTACTGACACTTCTTGCAGTGAAGGGAGCTTTACATCATCCATATAAGCTCCGCTTCCTTTTTGTGCATGGTAAAGCTCGTCATGTACAACATCGTATATGTAGCCGAGCTTCCCTGCATTTTCTTCATAAATCCCTATGGAAATGGCAAAATTCCTCTGCTGATGGACAAAATTCATCGTACCGTCTATCGGATCAATGATCCATGTAACGCCTGATAATTCCTTGAATTCATCTCCAAATCCTTCTTCCCCCAGGATTTGATGATCCGGGAAGCTGCTTCTTATTTTTTCAATGAAGAATCTTTCAGTCGCTTCATCCATATCGGTTACCAAATCATTTCGGTTCGACTTAGTCTTGATATTCAGTTCGGCATGAAAGGACTCCCTGATGCGCTTACCCGCTTCCAATATCCAACTTTTTACTTGTCGATCTAATTCAACCCAATTTGTCACAACATTTACCTCCAATTTAAAGTTAAAACAGATAGCGATACTATTAATATCAACTTATTTATTGAGTTTAATCTATTCTCCATTACTCCTTTAGCTATTTAGCTTAATAGAAAAATGTGGCTGTTTCAAGTTAAATACCCGCGGGCTCTAACAATACAAAAAAGCGAACTCTTCTTTTAGATAAGGAGTCCGCTTTAATCAGTCTTTTCTTTTATCATCATTTAATTTTTACCTTCCCAAGAACCAAAACTTTATAAAGCCTTCATTTTTATTAATTCTTCTCGAATATTCATTAGCTTTTCTTTGGATTTTGATTGATTTTCATTGTTTTTAGTTTGAATAGCTTCGAACAATACAGCTAGCTCATAATCCATCTCGAGTCTTAATACATTTAAACGCTGTTGCTGGACATCACGTTTTTTTGACGTATTCATTACTTGTTTCAAGGTCCTGCACCCCTTCCGAGTTTCTTAATTTATCTGATTGTTCTGATAATATTTAATACATATTATGAAATTCCATCTCATCTTGTAACTAAAATGTGCAGACACCTAATTAGAGTTTCATTAGTACATGTCACATGAGACTATGTGTTAAAATAACGATGTTAAAAAAGGAGGCTGCAAAATGAAATTCAATGGATTTAATGACGATGACTTTCAAGTATTCACAATTGATGGATTGGAAAATAGGATGGAAGCCATCCAACAACATATACGTCCTAAACTTGAATATTTAGGTGAGTATTTTTCACCAGCTCTCAGCACGATGACAGGAGACGAAATGTTTTATCATGTAGCTAAACATGCACGCCGCTCTGTAAATCCTCCCGATGATACCTGGGTAGCATTTGCCAACAACAAGCGCGGGTATAAGAAACACCCCCACTTCCAGATCGGCTTATGGAAAACCCATCTTTTCATCTGGTTTGCAATGATTTATGAAGCACCTCACAAAGCAGAATTCGGAAAAAAAGTTGAAGAAAATATGGAAGACATCAGATCAATCATCCCACCGCACTTTGTCTGGTCAGGAGATCATACAAAACCCGATGCTGTATCCTTTTCTTCAATGTCCCGGGACGAATTCCTTGCATTAAGTGAAAGAGTTCAAAAAGTCAAGAAAGCTGAAATCTTATGCGGTCTTCAGATCGATCGTAAAATCGTTACTGATCTTAGCGGTAATGAGTTGGTTCACAAGATTGAAAATGTCTTTGAAACACTTTTACCCCTTTATAAAATGAACTAAACCATATGCATTTAAAAAAACGACAGCCGGGTGGGCTGTCGTTTTTACTTCATGCTTATCCATTCTTGTTCATCGGACTCTTTCATCTTTTTCACCACATGATAAGAAGAATAGCCGCTCGATTGTTCGAATTCACCGCAGATTTTCTTCTCCTCAGACTTACTCGGAACGACCTCCTTGAACCTTCGATAACGAGCCATCAAGTCCTCTTTTTTCACCTTTTTTTCATACGCGTGTTCTATCGCTTCAAAAAAAGCAATGACATCGATAACTTCTTCTGTTGTCCAATCTATAGAGAAAGGATATTGATATTCCATTTGATGCAACAACTCCTTTTTAGTTCCATCTGCTGCTTATTTTCTCTGCCTCGCCGATCATTCTCTGAATCAGCTTTTCAACAGTCGGGATATCTTTGATCAGACCCATAACCTGACCTGCCCATCCGAATCCTTCTGATTTATCACCTTGGTAAATATACCGCTTATTAGCCTCCCCGCTGATGAATGTCTTTAATCCATCATACCCCGCTTCTTCTTTCTCAGCCTGCAGAATTTTTTCTGTCCAGACATTAGAAATTGCCCTCGCAGGAGCACCAAGAGAACGTTTGATTACTACTGTATCATTCTCATTCCCTTCAAGCAAAGCCTGCTTGTATTCTTCCGAAGCATGGACGCATTCCGTAGTGGCAATAAATCTGGTCCCCATCTCCACTCCGTCTGCCCCTAAACTTAAAGAAGCCATTAAGCCTCTTCCGTCGCCTATGCCACCCGAAGCGATGACAGGGATACTGACAGCATCGACTACTCCGGGGATCAATACGAAAGTTCCGATATCGTCCTTACCTAAATGGCCGCCGCCCTCTTGGCCGACTGCCATGACAGCATCCGCACCCATTTGCTCGGCTTTCAATGCCTGCCTTTTAGAAGCTACCAATACTAGCTTGATGATATTGGTTCCTTCAAGTTTCTTAAATAACGGCGCAGGGTTCCCCCCTGTAATAGAGACGACAGGAACACCTTCCTCGATTGCAGCATCCACAAATTTTTCGAACGGCCTTCCGTGCTGCCCGATTGCAAAGTTGACACCAAAAGGCTTATCAGTCAGTTTCTTTACTTTCCGGATTTCATCCCTAAGTTCTTCAGGGTGATCGAGTGACATTGCAGTTATTTGCCCAAGCCCCCCGGCATTCGATACTGCAGCTGCCAATTCAGCATAGGCCAAATGTGCAAGCCCTCCCTGTATAATGGGATACTTGATGTTCAATAATTGTGTTACTCTTGTCGTCCAGTTCAATTTAACCCCTCCCACTATACACGTATTCTCTATAAGATAAATATTTTCCTTCAAGTTGATTAAAATGTTAAAGTATGGGCAAATTCCACTATGCAAAGAAAAACCTAGATGCTATAATTCTTTTGTTTGAAATGAAAAGACTATAACTGCCAGTAGTATACAGAAATGTCATCCTGCTGATTATATACAAACATATCAAAAAGGTGTTGAATGAATTGTCTCAATATGAAACGCCGTTATTTAGCGGCTTAATTGAACATAGTAAAAAGAATCCTGTCCAATTTCATATACCCGGACATAAGAAAGGTGCCGGTATGGATCCTGAATTCAAAGAATTTATCGGTGAAAATGCCTTGAGTATTGACCTGATCAATATCGGTCCTTTAGATGATCTGCACCAGCCAAAAGGGATGATCAAGAATGCTCAGGATTTAGCAGCAGAAGCTTTTGGAGCAGACCATACGTTTTTCTCGGTTCAGGGTACAAGCGGAGCAATCATGACTATGGTAATGAGCGTATGCGGACCAGGTGATAAGATCATCGTTCCAAGGAACGTGCACAAGTCAGTCATGTCCGCGATTGTTTTCTCGGGTGCAACACCTATCTTCATTCACCCGGATATTGATGAAGAATTAGGAATCTCCCATGGAATCACCACAGATGCAGTTGCCAGAGCGCTGGAACAGAATCCAGATGCCAAAGGAGTCCTGGTCATCAATCCGACATACTTTGGAATTTCGGCTGATTTGAAAAAAATTGTTGAAATTGCTCATTCCTATAACGTGCCTGTGCTGGTAGATGAGGCTCATGGAGTTCATATCCATTTCCATGATGATCTTCCCTTATCTGCCATGCAGGCAGGAGCAGACCTTGCGGCGACAAGCGTTCACAAGCTTGGCGGCTCTATGACACAAAGTTCTGTGTTGAATATGAAAGAGGGACTGGTTTCAGCCAAAAGGGTTCAGACTATTTTAAGCATGCTGACGACAACTTCCACCTCTTATTTGCTTCTAGCCTCACTGGATGTTGCCAGAAAGCGTCTTGCAACTGAAGGCCATGAATTGATCAGTGCGACCATTGAACTTGCTGAAAAGATCAGAAATGAAATCAATAAAATTGACGGCCTGTATTGTGTCGGTAAGGAAATACTCGGTACGAAAGCCACTCATGATTATGACCCTACGAAATTAATCGTATCAGTGAAAGAATTGGGAATCAGTGGGTTTGATGCTGAAAAATGGCTGCGCGAGGCTTATAATATCGAGGTAGAAATGTCCGATCTTTATAATATACTCTGTATCATCACTCCAGGCGATACTGAAGTCGAAGGCGATCAATTAGTCACTGCGTTAAGAGAACTTGCGGCGCAATTGAAAAAACACGGGGATATCACTCCTGTAACCGTAATGCTGCCTGATATACCTGTTCTATCCATCACACCTAGGGATGCGTTCTACGCAGAAACCGAAGTCATCCCCATTGATAAATCTGCCGGCAGAACGATTGCAGAGTTCATTATGGTGTATCCTCCGGGGATCCCTATTTTCATACCTGGAGAAATCATCACAAAGGAAAATATCAACTATATCAAGACGAACATCGAAGCCGGCCTGCCTGTTCAAGGACCTGAAGATTATGACCTTCGACATTTACGTGTGATAAAG
>NZ_JABMCR010000193.1 GCF_013179555.1 Bacillus haikouensis | reverse complement strand
CTTGGATGTAGAGCTTCAATTAACTAAAGATGAGTTATATACAATGAGAACTAATGAAATCTCATACGTTAAATACCCTGAATATTTTAACAAACATGTTTTGTCGGATGATAAGGTGAAAATGCATCTAGCCAGGTTATCGACAGCGCCGCGAACCTTCTTGAAAGATATGTATATTACTGACTATTATTCCAGTGGGAATCAGCAGGAATACATTGAAAACAGTAAACTTAAAGAAGATAAATTTACATTTCTGACAAAATTCTTCCTCGGTTTATCCCGCGATTTCGATTGGGGAAAAGACTTGTTTTGGAAAATGCAGAAAGCTTTTTTTCTGAATCAGAACGAGAAACTGGTGACAAGGAATAATGTTATGCGGTCTGAATCTGACTTTCTTGAATACGAGGCAGGGAATGATACAGATATTTTGCAGGAATATTTTGTTCCGGTTACCGAATATGAAGAGTATATTGAAGATTTGAGGATTTATCTGGGGCAGAGAGATTTAAACTTAGTCAACATAACAGTTCGATATGTTGATCGAAACAACGAGGCTCTCATGTCATTTGCTAAAGAGGATATGTTTGCTCTCGTCCTTCTCATCAATCAGGGCATGAGCGACGCGGAGATTTCTGAAACAGGTGAAACGGTAAGGGGCATGATAGATATCACCTTGAATCACGGCGGTTCATATTATTTACCTTATTATGAGTATCCTACGAAATCTCAGATGAGAAAAGCTTATCCTCATAGTGATGAATTTTTTCAAATGAAAAGAAAGCTTGATCCGGAAGAACGGTTCACTAATCAATATTATCAGGAGTATGGTTCATGAAATGGTTCATTCTCTCCCAAAGCTTCGCGATGACTGCCGCCAGTGTCTCATTTCCATTCTATCTGTTGTTTATACAAAACCTTGGGAATTCGTTCTCATCTTTCGGATTTGCTTATGGATTATTTACTCTGAGTGCAGCGCTCAGTCACCGGCTGATTGGAAAATTGGCAGACAGAACAGGTGGTTTCGGACTTCTGATCGTATATGCTGTTGGAATGAGTTTTTTGTTCCTGCTCATCCCCTCTGTTACATCGATTAAAATGGTTTATTTTATGCAGATTTGTCTGGGTGTGCTTGGAGCAGTTCAAAAAACGAGTGAAAAAGTGGTACTTAGTGAAATGCCTTCCAATGGCGGCAGGGGGAAGATGATCGGAAACTATCATTTTTGGACTTCATTTTGCTCTAGTTTTGCCGTTATGGGAACCGGGCTTTTGTTAAATTACTTTACGATTCATTTCATTTTCTACGGTTGTTCTGTTTTTTTTCTCTCAAGCAGCATCTTCATGGTCATCAGTTATTCAAATTTTCAACGGACACATAAACTGGATGAAAAAAGAACAATCGGAAATTGAAGCTCTTTTCGTCATTTCGTTCTTCCAATTATTGAAAATAAGAAGGATTTGAGTAAAGAAAAAGCTAATACCTATATAGAATATATTTCTGAATTTTCAATAAAATAGATCAGGGGGAGAAAGATGAATGGGGGAGTCGAGCTTCAGACGTTAAAAAAGAAAAAGCGTTTTACAATTTTACTATGCTCTGGCGGTATATGCATTCTTGTATTAGCTGCCGGGATAGTGGGAATATACTACTTCGTTGAAAGATCAATGCCCGAGACTTCGGGAACAATCTCGTTAAGTGCTTTATCCCATGATGTAGAGGTGATCAGAGACAAACAAGGAGTACCCCATATATCTGCAGCAAACGAAAAGGATTTGTTCATTGCTCAGGGGTATGTTCAGGCTCAAGACCGTTTATTCCAAATGGATCTAAGCAGAAGGCAGGCATCGGGGCGATTAAGTGAGGTAATCGGCGGAAAAACCGTGGAACGTGATAAATTCTTCCGTACTTTAGGACTGCGCAGAGCTGCAGAAGTGTCCTATACAGCCTATCCGGATGAAACGAAGCAAATCCTTGAATGGTACGCTGAAGGAGTCAATGCATTCATGGATGAAGGGATAGACGACCGCAGACTTCCAGTCGAGTTTACGCTGCTTGGATACAAACCGGAAAAGTGGACTCCGATAGATTCGTTGACCATTGGCAAATACATGGCATTCGACCTGGGAGGACATTGGCAAGGACAAGCATTCCGGTATTGGGCTATGAAGAATCTGTCTGAAGAAAAGGCAATTGACCTGTTCCCTTCTTATCCTGAAAATGCTCCGGAAATCCTTTCGTCCATCGGCGACCTGACAATCGACATAGAAGACTCATTTGCTGCAGCTGTCGTACCTCCTGAGTTTAACGGCAGTAACAACTGGGTAGTAAGCGGGAAAAAAACGGCAAGCGGAAAACCATTGCTGGCTGATGATCCCCACTTATCATTGGGCACACCATCGATTTGGTATCAAATGCACTTAAATGCTCCTCAATTGAATGTCAGCGGAGTCATTTTCGCTGGGATTCCCGGAATCATCCTGGGCCATAACGAAGAAATTGCATGGGGAGTTACGAATACAGGACCGGACGTTCAAGATTTATATGTAGAACAAAGGCATGTGCAGGATCCGACACTTTTTAAGTATAGTGATGATTGGGAAAAAGCGACGATTATTGAAGAACCAATCCTTGTAAAAGGAGAGAAAGCGATTCCATATGAGGTGGTCATCACGAGACATGGTCCGATTATATCGGATTTTGCTCATCAAACAGATGACAAGCAAGCATTGTCACTCAGGTGGACAGCCTTAGATCCGAGTCTCGAGCTGCAGGCCATTCTAAATATCAATAAAGCCGGCAATTGGAAGGAATTTGAAAAAGCGCTGGAAGATTTCCATACACCTACCCAAAACTTCGTCTTTGCAGCAAAGGACGGAACCATAGCATATAAGGCAAATGGAAAAATACCTATACGGAAAAAAGGCGACGGTCTGCTTCCCGCTCCGGGGTGGGATCCTGAATTTGAGTGGGAAGGATTCATTCCATTTGACGAACTTCCTTCTGTTGTTAATCCCGAGAAAGGATTTGCTGCTACTGCAAATAACAAAGTCATTGATGACAGCTACCCCTATCATATAAGTCATCATTGGGCGCAGCCTTACAGATATATGAGGATTTCTCAGTATCTTGAGGAGAATGATGAATTGACGATTGAGGATATGAAAAAGCTGCAGATGGACCAGATCAATTTACATGCCGCTGAATTTGTACCGATTTTCATAAATGATCTTCAAGATAGAAAATTATCTTCAGAACAAGAGCAAGCTGTTAATATCCTTAAGGAGTGGGATTATAAAGATGATAAAAATGAAAATGCACCACTGCTGTTTCATTTTTGGATGAACAACTTATCTATGGAAATGTTTAAGAAAGAGATCCCACAAGAGATGATGGAGCTTTTTGAAGGCCGTCAAATGATTGTTGATGAAATGTTAAGAAAAGCCCATGGGGGAGAAGAATCTTCCTGGTTTGAACCATCTGGCGGATATACAGGTTATCTGCTGGGTACGTTGGACAATGCGCTGGATGAGCTGGAGGATGCATATGGTTATGACATGAATAAATGGCAATGGGGGGATTATCATCAAGTCTATTTTGAACATCCCATTTCCAGCGCCTCTCCGGTTTTAGAATGGTTTTTCAACAGACAAGCACCAGTTCCGGTCGGGGGAAGCAGGGTCACCGTTCAGGCAGCCAGTTACAACAATGAAGAAATTGTAAATCACGGCGCATCATGGAGGTTTGTGATTGACGCTTCAAAACTCACTGAAGGCTATCATATCGTTGGACCAGGTCAGGTTGGACACTTTAAAAGTAAATGGTATGACAATCAAATCGATTCCTGGGTGCAAGGGGAGTATCATATAACATCTTTGAGTGAAGTAGGAGATGACGAAAAATTGTTGTTAAAGGCTGAATAAACAGGCGCCTGTTTCCCTTCATCAAACCTTGGTGAGGGATAACAGGCGCTTTCGTATAGTACAGATTTAATAATCGTTTAATAAAATGTAAAAAGGGTATACTAACAAGATGTGATTTCGTAAACTATTATGGTACGATAATATGTAAAGGAAGAATTACATAGAAAGCAGTGAAAGTATGTCTCACAACACCAAGCAAAAATTAATCGTGCTCATAGGCCCGACTGCTGTAGGTAAAACCAGAACAAGTATTCATCTCGCCCGGTTATTCAATGCAGAGATCATAAGCGGGGATTCCATGCAAATATACAAAGGTATGGACATCGGAACTGCGAAAATAACTGAAGAAGAGATGGAAGGAATCCCGCACCACTTAATTGATATTAAAGACCCGCAAGAATCATTCTCTGCCGCAGAATTCCAACAGATTGTCAGAGAAAAAATCTCGGATATTCATTCACGCGGAAAAATCCCGATGATAGCCGGGGGCACAGGTTTATATATTCAATCAGTGATATTTGATTATCAGTTTACAGATGCTCCGGGTGACGTTGAATATAGAACCGTTCTTGAACAAAAGGTTAAAGATAAAGGGATTGGACCACTATACGAACTCCTTCAAAGCATCGATCCGGAAGCTGCAAAAAATATTCACCCAAACAATACGCGCAGAGTAATCCGTGCTTTGGAAATCTTTCATGTTACCGGTAAAACGATGACCTGCTACCAGGAAAGTCAATCAGCTGAACTTCTTTATGACATCGCTCTGATAGGGTTGACCATGGAACGTGAGAAGCTTTACGACAGAATTAATAAAAGGGTAGATCTCATGATTGATGCGGGTCTTATTGAAGAAGTGCGTTCTCTTTATGAAAGTGGAGTGCATGGCGTTCAATCCGTTCAGGCTATCGGGTATAAAGAGGTTTATGAATATTTGGATGGAAAGATAAGCATTGACAGTGCAATCGGGAATCTAAAACAGAATTCAAGGAGATATGCAAAGAGGCAATTGACATGGTTTCGTAATAAGATGGAGGTCAACTGGTTTGATATGACTGATGAAAAGGACCATCGAAAAATTATTGAAGAGATTTCAGAATTTATTGCAGGAAAGCTTCAACTAAAGTCGAATTAGTAAGTAGAGATAGAAGAGGAGGACTAGACATGAAACAATCAATTAATATCCAAGATCAATTCCTGAACCAATTGCGTAAAGACAGTTCACTATGTACGGTGTTCCTATTGAATGGATTTCAGATCCGCGGTCATGTAAAGGGGTTTGACAATTTTACCGTACTGTTCGAATGTGATGGGAAACAGCAGCTTGTTTATAAGCATGCCATATCGACATTTGCTCCTCAACGGAATGTTCAAATAAATTATGAAGAGAATAACTAATCGTTTAGTTCTGATGATTTTAAGCTGACAAGGCTGCCTGATAATTTCGGGCAGTTTTTTTATTCTTTTACATTTGTTACTGATTATTTAGATATCATCAGCAGTTTCTAATTATGCTAATTGTATTTCTCCGAATTTTATACTTTTAATTAATGAAAAGAGTGTTCATTGAATAGAATGATATGAGACTCTATCCATGTAGAATATTCACTTGTTATTGAGCAGATCATGTTTCTGTATATTTCTCGGGAAAGCGCAAGATATGACAGGATTCTGCGTTTTTTTCATTTGTTTCTTTTTGATATCACAGACTGTCGAGATATAGGATGGAATAATAGGCATTCGCACCCAAACGGCCTCTAAGCGTATACTGTCTCTAGAATGGTGAGGTGAAATTTTTGGAACAGCAACCAATGAGAATGAAAAATAATGGACAAATCAGCATTGTACTTAATTCTCAAAAACGAAATTCTGTTAGAGATACACTTAAACCCGATGCCCTGCCCCAAACATTCCCTCAAGAGCATGTGGCGTTAAAGGAAATTGAAGAAGAGTTAGGATCTCTTGTCGGGATGGAAGAAATGAAAAAGATGGTAAAAGAAATCTACGCGTGGATATATGTGAACAAGAAGCGTGAAGCAATGGGCTTGAAAGCAGGTAAGCAGGCACTTCATATGATGTTTAAAGGGAATCCTGGTACCGGTAAAACGACCGTGGCAAGAATTATAGGAAACTTATTCTTAAAGATGAATGTATTATCCAAAGGTCATTTAATTGAAGCAGAGAGAGCGGACTTGGTGGGTGAATATATCGGTCATACCGCCCAAAAAACAAGGGATCTTATAAAGAAATCCTTGGGCGGGATTTTATTTATCGATGAAGCATATTCACTGGGAAGGGGAGGAGAAAAGGATTTTGGGAAAGAAGCAATAGATACTCTGGTTAAGCATATGGAGGATAAACAACATGAGTTCATACTGATACTTGCAGGCTATTCAAGGGAGATGGATCATTTCCTGACTTTGAATCCAGGGCTGCAATCAAGGTTTCCACTCGTATTTCACTTTCCCGATTATTCAGTAGATCAATTGATGGAAATAGCTAAAAGGATGTTAGAAGAGAAAGAATACTTATTAAGCTCCGATGCAGAAAGAAAGGTCAGGGAGCATTTATATTCAGCCAAAAATACTTTAACACCAATGGCTTTTTCAAATGGAAGGTATGTCCGTAATATACTGGAAAAATCTATCCGGGCACAGGCTATGAGACTGCTGTTGGAGAATTGCTATAATAGAAATGACTTAATCACAATCAGGAGCAATGATTTAATATTTACAAAATCCCCTGCAGAATAATAAGGCAGCACTTTTGATTAATCAAAAAATGCATTCTCCGGGAATGCATTTTTTTCTATATTTTAACCTTGTGCACGGATGCTTCTATTGGGTAACCGCCATTTATACAAGTATGATAGGACACGTAATGAAGTCGTAAGAATAAATAAAGTATAAAGTTCAAATGCTGAATTTGTAATACCGAGTCCGACAGCTGCGCCGCACATAACAGCCCAGACAGCATAGATTTCGGAACGGCGGAGAACAATAGGCTTTCTTCCGGCTAATAAATCCCTGATGATTCCTCCTCCGCTTCCTGTAAGAACGGCAGCGACAATTACCGCGGATAGGGGATGATCCATATTAGAGGCATATAATGCACCCTGAATCGCAAATGCAGAGAGACCTACAGCATCAAAAAAGTTCCCCCATCTTCTCCAATGTTTAAGCAAATTATTGGGGAACAAAAAAACGGCAGTGATTGCCAAAAGTGCAATTTGAAACAACATTCCCTGTTCCCATAAAGCAGATACCGGAACCCCTATAAGTAAATTCCTTATGGCTCCGCCACCGAAGGCAGTGACGATTCCTAATATATATACGCCAAGAATGTCATATTCTTCTTCCATGGCAATGATGGCACCTGATACAGCAAACGCAATGGTTCCAATGATGCTCAATACCTCCCAAGTCATACGCATGCCTCCTAACCTTATCTTCATTTTATGTAAATGAAGGATGAATCTCTTTCAACCAAACATGATTTTATCATGAAAATCTTTAATTGCAACACTTTTTGATAACTTTAAACATAGAGATTATGAATTACTTTTGATATGATGAAATCTATACAGATTTACTAACGGAAAGAAGGGTGCTTATTGAAAAAAGAAGTGAAGGAAAAAGTCTTGTTAGTCGGTTGTCAACTGGATGAAGATGACCTGCGTTTTCAATATAGCATGGAAGAACTTGAAGAATTGACAGAGACCGCTCAAGGAAAAGTCCTCGCGATTTTGTCCCAAAAGAGGGACCGGATCCATCCGGGTACATATATAGGCAAAGGGAAGGCAGAAGAACTTGCAGCACTCGAAGAACAATATGAACCGGACATCATCATTTTCAAGGATGAACTTTCCCCGAGCCAGATACGGAATTTATCAAAAAATTTAAATGCCAGAGTAATTGACAGAACCCAGCTTATATTGGATATTTTCGCACAACGGGCACGCTCACGTGAGGGGAAGCTGCAAGTTGAGTTGGCCCAGCTGCAATATCTGCTTCCGCGTTTAGTCGGACAAGGCGCATCCCTTTCGAGGCTGGGAGGGGGAATTGGGACAAGAGGCCCCGGTGAAACGAAGCTTGAAAGTGACAGAAGACATATCCATCGCCGGATCGATGATATCAAAAAGCATCTCCAAACGATCGT
>NZ_JABMCR010000192.1 GCF_013179555.1 Bacillus haikouensis | reverse complement strand
CTATGATTGGGGCGACATTCACAATAACCTCTTTACGTTTTGGTCCCACTCTCATCCGTGTCCCCCGGATTGACCTTCTTGTCTGCAGGACTTTCAAGTGGATGCTTTCCCCTTCGGATATATCCGCGGTCGCCGGTTTTCCGATCACCTCATCCTGGGTCAGACCGGTAATTCTTGTATAGGCAGGGTTTATGAGAATCCCTTTCCCCTCTTCATCTACAACCGATATGGCATCATCGCTGGAATGAATGATCGCTTCAAGCATGGTCTGGATTTCTTTCAGGTTGGTTATTTCTTCTGCGAGATTCACCACTTCTGTTATATCTTTAAATACAGTGAATGCCCCCATTACCTCCTCTTCCTCTGTTATCATCGGAATTCGGTTAGAGATGATCTTCAGTCCATTGTCCAGTACCACTTCCTGATTGATTTCTGTTCGTCTTGTTTCCAATGTCGTCGTTAGTTTACTTCCGGGAATCACATCATTGATATGCTTTCCAACCGCATCTTCACTGTCGATGCCAATCATGCGCTCAGCACTTCTATTGAACAGCATGACAATCCCTTGAAAGTCAATGCCAACCATCCCATCATCCGTCGAATTGAAGATCAAGTCCCTCTTAAATGATTCGCTCGTCAACTGATGAATGAGTTCCTCTTTTTCTTCCAGCAGTTTCGAAATAAGGAATGCCACACTGCCGGGGATCAGCACCGTATTTTTTCCTCTTTCTTCCCTGACAGCTTCGAAAACTTTTTGATCACCGGTAACTTCAACTACAATATCAACAGAATCATCAAGGAATTCCCTCCAATCACTTCCTGCAGGGATTCCCCACTCTTTTGCCAGACGAAGACCGATCGCTTCTTCATTCAGGTCCGATATACCGATGATTTTCATTAAAGAAACTTCATGGAGGATTTTCAGGATGGCTGTTCCTCCTTTACCTCCTCCGATGATTAAAACATTTTGCAATTTATTTCACCTCAGACTCATACATCTGCAATTTTTTTCACATCTGATTCATATTTTACATCACTTGTTAGCTCTTGACAATTTTCCATATGGAGTTAGAATTTCAATTAGTGAAATAAAAAGGAGTTAGTCCAAAATGGTACGTATTATTGCACTGATTATCATGCTGATCCCCGGTGCATTGGCAGCACTAGGAATCAAATTAATGAGGGATATGCTATTTGGGATTCTACAGCCTCCCATCCCTTTTCTAGGGTTGCAATTTATCATAGGTTTGATATTCTTTCTAGCCGGACTCGGTTTCATCGCAGGATTTGTGCTGCACCGGGATCGAAAACGGAACAAAGTACAAGATCGCTTTAATAAAAAAAGCTAGCGTGTGCATATGCACACGCTAGCTTTTCTCATTGCAGCTCCTCCTTCTTCCTGATTGCCTTCTCTGGAAAATCCGTGACGATGGCCGAGCAGCCTATAGAGAACAACCGCTTCATCTGATGGGCTTTATTCACTGTATATGGTCTGACAGCGATTCCGTTTTTTATCGATTCCGAGATGATTTCATCCGGTGCAACTTTCTGGTTGGGATGAATGGCAGCGGCACCAAGAGACCTGGCATAGATCCAAGGCATATAAAGACCTGTAGAATAAAGCGGTGCTATTTCAATTGAAGAATCAAGCCGGCTGCATGCAACGATCGAGTAATGGTTGAAAGAAGAAATAATAATACGATCTGAGTAGCCATATTTATTGATCATACGTACAACCTTCTCTTCCATACCCTCGTAATCCATGATACTGTTCTTCAATTCGATATTACAGACCAGACTGTTACCTTTCATCCAGTCAAAGACTTCACTGAGGGTGGGGACTTTTTGTTTGTTGAACAACTTTTTTTTAAATGTATAATTTGCATGTAATTTACGGAGATCCTTGAAATGATAATCCTTGATATATCCTTTTCCATTCGTTGTCCGGTCAACAGTTTCATCGTGAATGACCACTATTTCACCATCCCTGGTCATTTGAACATCAAGCTCTATACCATCTGCACCCACTCTTTCCGCTTCCAGAAAAGCATCCATCGTGTTCTCGGGATGGGTACCTGCTGATCCTCTATGAGCAAATATCAAAGTCATTACTTCACTTCCCGTGTGATTATTTGTACACTTGCAATACCCACATTCCTCTTTCTTCACCTATTATATGTTTAAATCCCTGTTCAAAGAAATAAAAAAACCCAATAAATCATGGATTTATTGGGGGCAATCTCTATTTAGGAAGAAAATGAATGATTACTTATCCTTTCAAGAAGCCTTGTGCTCAAGTCTAAGCTTATCAGCAACCATGGCGATGAATTCACTGTTGGTCGGCTTCGCTTTGGACATGCTGACGGTATAACCGAACAACGAAGAAATTGAATCGATATTGCCGCGGCTCCATGCCACTTCAATGGCATGGCGGATTGCCCGTTCCACACGTGAAGCAGTCGTATTATATTTCTTCGCAATATCAGGGTAAAGGACCTTGGTAATTGAACCAAGGAGCTCAATATCGTTATAAACCATAGAAATGGCTTCTCTCAGGTAAAGGTACCCTTTAATATGTGCCGGGACACCGATTTCATGAATGATGCTCGTTATGCTTGCATCTAAATTTCTAGGTTTTGACTCTGTAGTTAATCTGGATGAGGAATGTTTTTTGATGATCGGGTTTGATTTTCCACTGACTTGTCTAATATGACTAACGAGATTTTCCATATCAAATGGCTTCAGGATAAAATAGGATGCACCAAGATCGACTGCCTTTTTCGTTACATCTTCCTGTCCGAATGCCGTGAGCATGATGACATTTGGGATCTTTTTCTTTTCACGAAGGCGTTCCAGTACAGCAAGACCGTCCAAATGAGGCATGATAATATCAAGCACCAATACATCCGGGTCCACTTCTTCTAATAAGTCGAGGCATTCTTGACCATTATGTGCTATTCCTGCTACTTCCATATCATCCTGCGAAGCAATATAGTCTTCCAGTAAAGAAGTTAATTCCCTATTATCATCCACTACACAAACTTTAATTGATTTCACTACAGGTTTCCTCCTCGGATCCATTTTAATTCATATCTATATTTTTATTCTAAATTACTTTTTCGACAATGCAACCATAAATCCTTTTATTTTTTAAAAAATACCAATAAATATATTATTTTCTCTAATTTACTTTGTTTTCCTCTATTATTCGACCTCTTTCGCTATTCGTTAGCACCTTTGTCGAATAATCTTTATTTTAACAAGATAATTGGGTACTGACAAATCGACCTTTAAAAATCAATTGAAGATATTCTTGCAAAACACCGTTTCCCGAGACATGCCTCAGAGTACTTTAGAACCAGTTTAAAAAAACCCTATAAGTACCGATTGTTCCGGCACTTTATAAGGGTTTGTAAAGTCAGCTTGCTCTTTTATGATTTTGTTTATAGATATCGATACCTGCCTCGCTCAGCATCCACTCGATATGGACACCGTATCCGCTGGTCGGATCGTTTACAAATACATGGGTGACTGCCCCGATCAATTTTCCATTTTGGATGATCGGACTGCCGCTCATCCCCTGTACAATACCGCCTGTTTTTTCTAATAATTCAGGATCAGTGACTTTGATGACCATCCCTTTAGTGGCAGGGAATTTCTGTGGAATCGTACTGACAATTTCAACATCATACTTCTCCACTTCACTTCCGTCTACTACTGTAAGAATTTGTGCCGGTCCTTCTTTTACTTGGTGAGAAAGCGCAATTTGCATTGGTTTATCCAATATATTATTTTCAACTGATTGATTGAGCTCCCCGAAGATACCGAAAGGACTGTTCCTTGTAATGTTTCCGATTACATTTCTATCTGCCGAGAAACGTGCAAGTTTCTCCCCAGGTTTACCACCGCTGCCTTTTTCGATGGAAGTCACCTCGGAATGTACGATTTCCCCGTCTTCCACGACAATCGGTTTCTTTGTGTCCATATCCGAAATAACATGTCCCAATGCCCCATATTTTTTTGACTGAGGATCAAAAAATGTCATTGTTCCAATCCCCGCTGCAGAATCACGGATATACAAACCGAGTTTATACGACTCTTCCCCTTTTTCCTTTAAGGGGAGCAAAGATGCATTCACTATTTCATCTTCACGCTTTACCACTACATCCATGCTTTTACCTTCTTCTCCTGCCTTCTGGACAAATGGAGCAACATCTGCAAGCTGTTCAATTTTTTTCCCGTTTATTTCAGTGATCATATCACCGACTTGGATTCCCGCTTTTTCACCCGGTGATACTTTTCCGTTTGAAGTTTCGACCAAGTGATGGCCGACCACCAGAACCCCGACAGTGTTTAATTTCACTCCAATCGACTGACCGCCCGGTATAACTTTAAAATCCTTTAGTACTTCCACATTTACTTTCTTAATCGGAAGACCGGCCAATTCAAGTACAACTTCATCTTTTCCGACTGATTTCCCCTGAATGGAGAGCAGTCCTTTCTCTTCACTTACTCCAACATTCTTATTCGTAAACGAACTCACGGCAGCAACAGATGAAGCTTTGGGGAGAGCAACTTGATCCCCTTCCATTACCCTTAATGAATTCGGGATATTGACTAATTGTTGAACAGGTTCATAAAAACCAAAAAAACAAAGCGAAACAAGGAGAATCCCACCTATAAATTTCCTTAACCAGTCTAACCTCACTATTTTCACTCTCCTCGCTTCAATTGCACATTCACTTACTTGGCTACAGTCTTAATTTTGCCTTTTAAAGCCACATTTATAACTGGTAATAAAGAAAAAAAGCTACCCTGACTGGATAGCTTTTCATGTTTCTTTTATTGAACTTGCCAGTTGCAGAAGCTCTTTGGCATGCTCCTGTGTCAAATCTGTAATCTCAACACCTGAAATCATCCGGGAAATTTCACTTACTTTCTCCCGTTCCTCCAAGCGTTTGACAGATGTACTCGTGCGGCCTTTTATAAGCTTTTTCGATATGAACAAATGACTGTCAGCCATAGCAGCAACCTGTGGCAAGTGGGAGATGCACATGACTTGAGAGTGGGTGGCAACCTGATAGATCTTTTCTGCAATGGCCTGAGCAACTCTTCCGCTAACTCCTGTATCGACTTCATCAAAAATAATTGAAGTAATTCCTTGATGCTTGGAAAAAATCGTTTTCAAGGCAAGCATAATCCTTGAAAGTTCTCCGCCGGAAGCAACTCTTGATAATGGTTTCAACGGTTCGCCCGGATTGGTGGAGATATAAAATTCAACTTGATCCCATCCATCTTTTTTAAACTGTGAGAAGGAGAAAGACTTCTCTTCATTGCTGCCGATAAAACGCACCTCGAATTTTGTTTTATCCATATAAAGCTGTTTCAGCTGCTCGTGGATACTTACAGTCAGTTTCTTTGCCCATTTTTTTCTCGATTGAGTCAAATTATTAGCTTCCACGATCAAGTCTTTTTCAAGAGACTGCAGCTTATTCTGCAGCTCCTCTACATGTGAGTCTTTATTCAGGATCGTTTCGATTTCCTCTTCAATTTTTGAACTATAAGCAAGGATTTCTTCCACTGATGATCCGTATTTTCTTTTTAGACCGTTGATTTCATTTAGCCTTGTTTCTATCAGATCCAAGCGATCTGGTTCAAATTCCAACTGATCCAGATCTCCCCTTATTTGATGCACGGCATCTTCTAAAACATAAAATGCATTCGATACTGCCTCAAGTGTTTTCTGAAATTGATTGTCAAGATCCGCAGCCGTTTCGAGATGGCTCATTGCCAACCCCGTCCAATCGAGTCCCTTACCTTCACCCTGGATACTGTTATATGAAGTTTGAAGCGATTCGTATAATCTTTCGAAATTCATCAGCTTCCGCTTTTCTTCAATAAGCTCTTCATCCTCGTTCAACTGTAAATCAGCTTCCTGGATTTCTTTGAGCTGAAAGGTAATGAGATCCAATCGATGGGCCATCTCTTTATCATTTTCATTCAATCTTGTCAATTGCTTATATAGTGTACTGTATTCTTTATATACTTCCCGATATGAGGCTGAATTAACATCAATTTCTTTGCCTCCGAATTGATCAAGAAGGGACAGATGCAAATGTTCATTCATCAATTCTTGATGTTCATGCTGTCCATGTATATCAATCAGAGCACCGCCGATCTCCCTCATAATGGCGATCGTGACCAGTTTACCATTCACTCTGCATACACTTTTTCCATTATTCGAGATCTCTCTTCTGAGTACAATCATCCCTTCTTCAATCTCAATCCCGAAACTTGATGCCTTTTCGTGACAGGGATGTGCTTCATCATCGAGAATGAATAAACCCTCTATCTCTGCTTTTTTCTCTCCATGGCGAACATATTCCGCAGAGCCTCTTCCTCCTACAAGGAGATGGATCGCGTCAATGATGATGGATTTCCCTGCCCCGGTTTCACCAGACAAAACAGTTAGTCCTTCTTCAAACGAAAGGGCCAGAGTATCGATAATGGCAAAATTTTTAATAGATAATTCTTGTAACAAGAAACATTCACCTCAGTTGATAAGGGACTTATAGATGTTTAATACATGATGCCAAAAAAGGATAGTATGATAACTAAACCTTTTTCACTTTTGCAAACCAAAGTCAAGTGAAAAGGGTGAAAAACTTTTCACCCGAGCAATTGTTCATATTGATTTAATTGATTTTATAACATATCGAGAAAACGTTCAGTAATGACTTTTGTTTCGTCTTCTGTCCTGCAGATAATCAAACATGTGTCATCTCCACAAATCGTACCCAAGATCTCTTCCCAATCCAGATTATCAATCAGGGCTCCAATTGCATTTGCATTACCAGGAAGTGTTTTCATAACAAGCATATGACCTGCAGTATCAATCTTAACGAACGCATCCGTCAACGTTCTTTTCAACTTCTGAAGAGGGTTGAACCGCTGGTCTGCAGGGAGGCTGTATTTATATCTGCCGTCCATCAATGGGACTTTGACCAGATGCAATTCTTTAATATCCCTGGAGACCGTAGCTTGAGTCACATTAAAGCCTGAATTCTTAAGGCTGTCAACCAGCTCATCCTGAGTCTCGACATCTCTATTCGTAATGATTTCTCTTATTTTAATATGTCTTTGTCCTTTGTTCATCATAGAACTTACACCTCTAACCTGGAATTAAACCTGTATATTTATACCTCTACGCTTATAGTAGCCTATTTTATGGAGAAGTACAACAGAAAAGCGGAGGCGGCTTTGCTCAGAGGCGGGTGGCATAAGACGAACCGGACATGAAGGCGTTTTTTGCCTTCTTGGCTGGTTTGGCTTATGACATGTGCCTCTAAGCCCCGTAGCTGGACAACAGAAAAGCGGAGGCGGCTCGATCAGCCCCGACAAGCATAAGATAAATGGGCAGGGAAGGCGTTTTTTGCCTTCTTGGACCATTTAGCCTATGACCTCGAGGGGCTAGCCGCCGGAGCTGGACAATCGAAAAGCGGAGGCGGCTCGATCAGCCTCGACAAGCATAAGATAAATGGGCCGGGAAGGCGTTTTTTGCCTTCTTGGACCATTTAGTTTATGACCTCGAGGGGCTAGCCGCCGGAGCTGGACAATCGAAAAGCGGAGGCGGCTCGATCAGCCCCGACAAGCATAAGATGAATGGGCCGGGAAGGCGTTCTTTGCCTTCTTGGACTATTTAGCTTATGACCTTGAGGGGCTAGCAATATCCAGTTAAAAATAAATATAGACTGCCCCTATCCGGAGCAGCCTGAATATTATTGATTATTTGCTTTAAATTGACTGTGCGCTTCATCGATGATCTCATGCGGAGTGACAGTTAGAAGGGAACTTCCTTCCCTCTCTTCCCCCGTCCAGCGCAGGTGAATCAAAAATTCGATGTTTCCGTCTCCACCGGTGATTGGTGAATAAGACAATCCATGGATGTCATATCCTTCTGATACAGCTAAGACCATGATTTTTTCAATAACAGCATGGTGAACTTTAGGATCTCTGACAATCCCTTTCTTACCGACCTGATCCTTACCCGCTTCGAATTGCGGCTTAATCAGTGCAATACAATCACCACCGGGAACTAAGAGAGTTCTTA
>NZ_JABMCR010000191.1 GCF_013179555.1 Bacillus haikouensis | reverse complement strand
TCTTCTTTCTTTAAACCATTCAGTCCGAGTCGCTTCGCTCGTAAGTCGACTTGAAAGTATAAACAGCAGTAATATAGGGCCGCCGGGATAATGGCAGCTACTGCTATATCCATATAAGGAACCCCTAAATAGGAAGCAATAATGAAAGCGGAGGCTCCCATGATCGGAGGCATGATCTGCCCTCCTGTTGAAGAAACCGCTTCCACCGCAGCTGCAAAATGACTCCTATATCCCGTCTTCTTCATTAATGGAATCGTGAAGGCACCCGTTGTCACCGTGTTGGCTACAGCACTTCCTGAAATGGTTCCTAAGATGGAGCTTGCCACAATCGCCGTTTTGGCAGGACCTCCCCGGTATTTCCCCATCCCAGCAACAGATAAATCAATGAAGAATTGTCCTGCTCCGGAGACCTCCAGAAACTTCCCAAATAAGATAAACAGGAAGATAAAAGTAGCTGATACTCCAAGAGGGACACTGAAAATGCCTGTCACTGTATAGAAGAGATGATCCACGATCCACATGGCTGTAAACTCCCGATGGGAAAGTTCACCGGTAATCAGGTGTCCCCAAATGCCATAAACCAAACAAATGAAAATAATCAGGACAAGTGTATTCCCAATCACACGGCGGGTCGCTTCAATTAACAATAAGCCTGATATTATACCGATGGTAATCTCAAGCATAGTGAGCGGCTCAATATAACTCATGCGGGATGAAATCACCTGAGAGTTCATCACATAATAGGAATAACAGGCAATCGACAATAGTATAAACAGCCAGTCATACCAGGGTATGCTTTCACTTTTCATTGCCTTTTTGGATGGCTTATAAATGGCAAATGTAAGGATCAGCGCAAACGCCAGATGGGCAGACCGCTGTAGAATCGACTCAAATACTCCAAAGAATGCCGTATATAAGTGAAACAAAGACATAAGAACAGCCACAATCGAAATGACCTTTGCAGCTGCGCCCTTTAATGAGCGCAGCTTACTATTAAGGTTTCCGTCTTCATCATATTGAGTTACAATCTTTGAGGCCCCTATTTTTGTTGACGAATCCTGTTTAGTCATACTTTCACCTTCTTTTCCATGGATATAATTAAGTACATTACTTACTCAAGAGCACCGACTTCCTTATAATATTTCTCTGCTCCCGGATGAAGTTTTCCTACATTGTTTTTCACTGAATACTCTGCATTAAAGTCCTTCATAATCGGTGATAATGTTGTCCATGTATCTTTTTCTTCTACCATCATTTTCGTAAGCTTATAAACTGTCTCTTCGTCCATAAGATCGTCGTTAACTAATAGAACAGTATAACCGGCGACCGTGTTAACATCTTCCTTCACATTGGAATAAGTTCCGCCTTCAACGGTATATTCAAGGTAGCCTTCATTTTTGTCATGAAGCCCTTTAATGGTCTCATCATCCAATGGAATCATACGAATTCCAAGTGTCGTATCTAGTTCTTGGAAAGTGGAAACAGGTGCTGCAACCATTCCTACTATTGCATCGATATGACCGTCACGAAGCAGATCTGCTCCATCAGCAGTACCAATATACTCAATTCCGCCTAGATCATCGTAAGTCATATCATTAAGTTTTAAAATGTCCTGAAATGCAAGCTCACCGCTATATCCCTTAATTCCCGGGCTAACTTTTTTCCCTTTTAAATCTTTTACGGATTTGATATCAGAATCAGCGCGGACAACGATATGGAATACGTTAGGATATAGGGTTGCAACCGTGCTGACATTATCCACTTTTTCTTTAAACGCATTCTCTCCTTTTAAAGCTTCCGGAACAGTCTGACCATTACTGAACCCAAGAGAGAACGTACCTTGACTTAATCCCAATAGATTGGAAACAGATCCACCCTCAACCACTGTTACGGATGAATCAGGGAATACTCCACTCATTTTTTCCCCCATTGAACCAGATAATGTGTACCAGAAGCCACCGACTGTTGCAGATCCGAATGCCATGTCTTTTGGCGCTCCTTCCGCACCATCTTTTTTAGCGCTGCCAGCTTCATCTGAAGAACATGCAGTTAATATCATTACTAAAAAGGCTGCCAATACGATTACCCATTTTTTCATCATTACTTCCCCCTTAGTTTGCTTTTATTTTTGTTTTTTCCAGTAAATAAAATGGTGCATCTGTCATCTCCCGCAACGCCTCTACAGAAATGTCGGAGAGGATTTCAACCAAGTACATCTTTTCCTCAATAAACTTGAATACTGCATGCTCTGTTACAACCATGTCCGCTTTTCTCACTCCGCTGCTTGGATAAGAGAGCTTTTCTACAAGCTTCGAATTCCCACTTTTGGACAAGTGCATAGAGGCGATGATCATTCGCTTCGCACCTGAAACTAAGTCCATTGCTCCCCCGACTCCCAGAATGGTTTCGCCTGGTACGGCCCAATTGGCAACTTCTCCTGTTTGGTCAACCTGTAATGCACCAAGAACTGCTGTATCGATATGGCCGCCCCGTATCATTAAGAAGGAATCAGAGCTGTCAAATAATGAAGACCCGATATCCATGGAAACGGGCTTTTTACTCGCACTGATCAAATCCATATCCACGTCTTCACCGGAAGGAGTAGGTCCCATTCCAAGTAGTCCATTTTCTGATTGGAGGTATACTTTTTTATCTCCGAGATAATCCGGAATGAGGGTGGGAATTCCGACTCCTAAATTCACGATTTCATCTTCGTTTAATTCCTGAGCCACCCTCTTGGCAATGGTGATTCGTTCATACTGACTCAACGTATCTTCCCCCTTCCTTCACATAGCGATTTTGAACGATATAGTCCACGTATAAGTGGGGCGTGACGACTTCCTCGGGAGCAAATGACCCTGCCTCCACTATTTCATCTACCTCAGCGATGACGATCTTCGCCGCCGTTGCCATCACTGGATTGAAATTCCTTGCTGTCTTGTCATAAACCAAATTCCCAAGCGTATCGGCCTTCAGTGCCTTGATAATGGCTACATCCCCTTTGATTGCTTTTTCGAAAATATGGGGTTCACCATCAATCACTTTTTCTTCCTTTCCTTCAGCAAGCTTCGTCCCTACACCTGTCTTCGTATAGAAACCACCGATTCCGGCCCCTCCGCAGCGAATGGCTTCAGCTAATGTGCCCTGAGGTATTAATTCAATTTCCAGTTCACCTTTTGACCAGGCTTTTACGGCATCTCGGTTTGTCGTGAAATATGACCCTTTTGCTTTTTGGAGCTTTCCGGCAATCAATAATTTACCGAGTCCCCTGCCTTCCTCCCCTAAGTTATTACTGATGATGGTTAAATTGTCCTTATCTGATTTCACCAATTCATCTATTAAAGTAAGAGGCGTCCCAGAAAGACCGAAGCCTCCTACCAGTAACGTATCGCCACTCTTAATGTGTTGCAGTGCATCATCAAAATTTAATAGCTTTTTCATTATGTTCCTCCCTTTGTTTTTGACAACCCGAGTAATTCACATAGGCAGAAAACGATTTAATTGCTGTGTTTTCTTGGAAGAAATATGGATTCTTAGTCTCTTTCAGAATTTCAATGGCCAGTTCATCCTGGTAGCCCTGGGACATGAATATAGGCAGAAAAATACATTTACTTTCCTTCATCAACTGTTGAATGCGCTCTGATAGAATTTCATTTTGATAGTCCACTTGGAACGGAAAAGGTACGATGATATTGTCATAGTCTTCTGATTCATGGAGTACTTCCAAACAGGAAGTTAATTTTGATAAGTCGTCATAAACGATGGTCGTCACATCTAAAGGGTTCATAAAGCACTTGTCAATCCCTGTGATGTGAATGATTTGTTTCTGGAGATCCTCTGAAAGAGGTGTAAGATCAATGTCGTATTTATCGCATAAGTCTGCTAAGTATATAGATGTAGCACCAGCCCATGAGAAGATAATAGTGCGACCTCCTTTGGCTTTCTTATATGCATCGAAAAGCCAGGAAACTGCTACTAATTCATCAATGCTCTCTACCTTTATTAATCCAGGATGATTGACCATTTTCCACGGAATGGCATAATCGTTATTTCTACCAAGGTGGTGCTTTACTGCAATTCTGGAAATCTTTGAATGTCCAATTGGAAGCAAGATGACTGGTTTATGCTCGAGGTAGGCTTGATGAAGGAGACGAAAAAATCTCTCTTCTTCTGTTATAGATTCAATGATTAATAGAATCGTTTCTGTCTTCGGATCACTGATTAGGAACTCAAAACAATCGTTCATGTTGATATCCATTTCATTTCCAGGTGAAAGCCAGTAGGAGAAGCCGAGACCTTTTTCATTGGCATCGAGTACAGCTCTGCCGAGACTTCCCCCGTGACTGATCAACCCAACAGACCCTTCATGAAAATTTTTTGGTTCAAATCTTGGTGAAAAAGAAATCCCCCATTTTCCAATAAAGTGATAGAAACCAGGAGAGTTAGGTCCATAAACCCTTGTATCCGTCCCTTTTACGATTTCATTGAGTTCTTCTTCCCTGATCATTCCTTCAGGACCGCTTTCAGAAAAACCTGAACTTAGGATGATTACATTCTTAACTTTTTTCTCTACACATTCTTTTACTATTTTTGGGGTATGTATAAAAGGAATGATTATACATGCCAAATCAATGTCTTCTTTAATTTCTAGTACGCTTGGATAACAAGCCATACCTGAAATCGAATCATAATTCGGATTCACCAAATGGATTTCACCAGCGAAATTTGATTTTTGAAGATTGACCATCACGCGTCCAGCATTCTGATGAAACCTTTCTGAAGCACCTATGATAGCAATGCTTTCAGGGGAAACTATCGACTGTAATGTTCTCATGATTTAAAAGGTCCCCCTTCTAATTTTTTTACCTTCCTTACAACTGTAGAAGGATTTACATTAAGGACTCGTGCTATACCGCGATAGGACTTTTCTGTAAGGGAAGCCATATAGATCAGTTCTCTTTCAAGCTCTTCTATTGCTTGCTTAAGTGGCAAAACTTCATTTACAACTATGGCCTTATCAGTACTTGCTTTTTGTTCATCAATTTTATTGAACATAGAAAGTACGTCTTGCTCACTAATCTCATGGTTGGTAGCTGTTACATAAATTCTTTCAACAATATTGACTAGTTCTCTAACATTTCCTGGCCATTTATAGTTACTAAGGACTTGTATTGACTTTTTAGAAAACCTAAGATGTTTATCATATTTAGAAGTAAACATCTTTGAATACATATCTACAAGAAGTGGAATGTCTTCAATTCTTTCTCTTAATGGAGGTATAGAAATCGGAATGACATTTAACCGATAAAATAGGTCCTCTCGAAAGTCTCCTTCCAGGACCAGCTCTTGCAGGTTTTTGTTTGTAGCAGCAATAACCCGCACATCTATCTTTTTGGGAACAGCTGAACCCACCCTTGTTATTTCCATTTCCTGAAGGACACGCAATAGCTTAACTTGGAGATGGGTAGGGATCTCTCCTATTTCATCTAAAAAAATTGTTCCATTGTTTGCTTGCTCAAATAATCCCGCTTTTCCCTTTTTTAAAGCACCTGTAAATGCTCCGCCCTCATAACCAAACAATTCTGATTCCATAAGCGTTTCGGGAATGGCTCCGCAGTTCACTTTAATGAATGGCTGTTCCACCCTTGGACTAGCCTGTTGAATTAACTTTGCTATTTCCTCTTTCCCTACTCCAGATTCACCTGTTAACAACACCGTGACATCTACTTTCGCCACCTGTTCAACGGTTTCAATCAACCTCTTCATTTTTGAGGATTTAGCAATAAAGGATCCTGTTTTTTCAGCTAAATGCAAGGTCTCTAATAGTGTCTTTGTTTTTTCAAGTTCAGCCCTCAGAGCATCAAACTCAGTCATATCTTTCACATAAATCACAATTCGTTCTACCTTTTGATTGCTACTATTTTTAATTGGGTTTGCAGAAATAATTAAAGAGTTTTCGTTACCTTCCCTTGTATCCATGACATTGTGCTGTTTGCCTTTAGCTACTACTTGACTGACAATCTCTTTAATATAGTCAGGAGCCTCGTTTTTTGCGTGTGAATCAAGATTAAACAGATGACGAAAGCTTTGATTGCTTTTTATAATGGCTCCTTCCCCATCTGTAATACAGATACCATCGGTTGAATTATCCAGTACGGTTTCCTGTTCTCTTAAGAGCTGCTTGACCGACTCGAGTTCATTCGAAACAAATTCTATTTCTGAAATATCCTGAAAGACTCCAACTGCCCCAATAAGGGTTTCACCATCATAAAGAGGTGTTCTGTGAGTTAAATACATTCTTTTTCCCACACGATATTTTTCTGTGTGCCCTTTACCTGTACGGATAACATTCAATAATCCACTTGGTGTTACAACTTCAGTCAAAAACTTACCAACAGCTTTCTCTTTTGACGTCATAGCCATATTTTCTGCCGGAGTATTTATTGACGTGATTTTGCCCTCTAAATCAATGGAAAGAATACCATTATGTGCAGAATTGAAGATCGCGTCCCAACGGCTCACTTCTAGTTGAGAAAATCTGGCGTATGCTGAGAAGTACTGATCTTTTGTCAGGAATCCAGAAATCTGTCCATTCTTATTAAGGACTGGCCATATCTCATCATGATCTTTACCTTTGATATTTTTTAATTCATCCGTTTCCTTAAGAAAATTAAAGTTTGTCTCATGAATTTCCGACAATGCTTTTTTCTTTTTTAGCAATCCGTCTAATAGATAATGCTCTGTAAAGCACCCTACTAACTCATCCTTTATGTTATAAACCAACCCACCTTTCACACGAGATTCCAGTAAACGATTTGCAACAACTTCAATGTAATCGTTTTCAAAATATTTAATAGAAGTACTAGTCATCGCATCTTTTACTAACAATGTTCTCTCTCCCTCTGAGTGAACCACTCATAAATTTATATTGCAAGAAGTGTGCCAACATTAAATCGCACATAAAATACTGATTATTCTAATGTTTTACAATATTAAAACTATAAAACAGATTCTAGAACGTTGCAATATCGCAACATGTGTTGCACAGAAGCGTTTTGATAAGAGAAAATAGGTTAGAAACAGGAACATAGACTTGTTAAATTCATATTTCTCCCTATGGATTGTTGCATTATTGCAACATTGCAGTGTGAGATGCGGACTCTTATAATTGATAGATTTATACAAAAAAGCAGTTAACAACATCATGGATTGCCAAAGTGGGCATGATCCCTCGGCGCGCTACTTCTTTAGTTTAAGCGGGAGGATACCAAACCATTTGCATTGAACATGGTATTGTAAAATAAAAATCTGAGTCTAAGAAACGCTAAATGAGGGAAGAATGAAAGCATTTGAATTGGCTGTCGAGGCGTGGTTTATATAAAAAATAAATAAAATCTATTATGATGAGCTTTCCTATAACTTAAATAAACTAAAAAACTATGCTGTAAAAAAAGAAAAATCCAAACAACCATTCAAATTCTTTAAAAAAGATTTGAATGCGTTCGGATTTTTCTAATTGTCCCTGTTAGAACTATTCGTCTAATATTTAGCTTGTTCCAGCTGTAGCTGTTGATTGGAGTGCAAAACGAAGACTCCTGCGGGAGAAGTGGCCAATGTGAGACCCCGGAGGCTTGCCGAGGAGGCTCACGGGTCACCCGCGGAAAGCGAAGTCTTGCACGGAAATCAACAGCGGTATTGAAAAACCGTCCATTCTGAAATGGTTCGTCTTTAGATTTTCATGTTTTAGTTGTATCCCGACCACATCTGTTCGTTTCACTTATTTATAGCAATCTCTCATCTTCCCCCTGCATCAAAGTGTCGTCAAAAACATAGAAATAGCCGGGAAGTACGTAATCAGCATCAGGTCGAGAACCATTACCAGGATGAACGGGGTGACTGCCCGTATGAGTTTGTCATAGGAGACATCCGCAATCCCTTTGACGATGAACAGATCGAGCCCTACCGGAGGGGTAATCAGTCCGATGGATAGGTTGACGACCATGACGACTCCGAAGAAAACGGGATCGATACCTACACCCATGGCGATCGGCAGCAGCAGCGGTGTCAGGATGGTAATGGCCGCCGATGCATTGAGGAAGCATCCTGCGATGAAGAAAATGATGTTGAACATGAGCAGGATCAATAGCTTATTATCCGAAAAGCTT
>NZ_JABMCR010000190.1 GCF_013179555.1 Bacillus haikouensis | reverse complement strand
TGATGCTTCCTTCTTTATTATCTTCTGTCACAAGCAGCACTTTACCCGTTTTTGAAGCAGCTTCGATGATTGCTTCCTTATCTAATGGATAGATGGTTCTTAAATCCAGGATATGTGCTTCTATTCCGTCCTGGGCAAGCTTTTCTGCTGCTTGAAGTGCAAAATGTACAGAAAGGCCGTATGTGATGACTGTAATGTCCTCGCCTTCACGTTTCACATCTGCTTTACCGATCGGAAGCGTGTAATCGTCATCAGGAACTTCCCCTTTGATCAATCGGTAAGCACGCTTATGTTCAAAGAAAAGTACCGGATCTTCGTCGCGGATGGCCGCTTTCAATAATCCTTTTACATCATATGGTGTAGAAGGCATGACAATCTTCAGTCCGGGCTGATTGGCGAATACTGCTTCGACAGATTGTGAGTGATACAAGGCTCCATGGACTCCGCCTCCATAAGGTGCACGTATGACCATCGGACAGCTCCAGTCATTATTTGAACGATAACGGATTCGGGACGCTTCAGAAATGATCTGGTTCACAGCAGGCATGATAAAATCAGCAAACTGCATCTCAGCGATCGGTCTCATCCCGTACATTGCTGCACCGATTCCTACCCCTGCGATTGCAGATTCTGCGAGGGGAGTGTCGATGACACGGTCTTCTCCGAATTGATCATAAAGGCCGTGAGTCGCTTTAAACACTCCGCCTTTTTTTCCGACATCTTCCCCCAGTACAAATACTTTCTCATCTCGTTCCATTTCTTCTCTTATCGCCATTGTTACGGCATCAATATATGAAATTACTGGCATTGTTTATTCCCCCTTACTTCTCTTCTGCGTACACATACTTCATTGCTGATTCAGGTTCAGCGTATGGAGCATTTTCTGCATAGTCTGTAGCTTCATTCACTTGCTTCATCACACGATCGTTGATTTCTTTTTCAAGCTCATCATTCATTACGCCTGTTTCTTTCAAGTAAGCGCCAAATGTAATGATCGGATCGTTCGTTTTTGCTTTTGCCACTTCATCGGGAGAACGATAACTTCTGTCGTCATCGTCTGAGGAGTGAGGAGTCAAGCGGTATGAAACGGTTTCGACCAAAGTAGGACCTTCACCGCGGCGTCCGCGGTCTGCAGCTTCTTTCACTGCTTTATATACTTCCAAAGGATCGTTGCCATCGACGGTCACCCCAGGCATCCCGTACCCGATTGCGCGGTCTGATACTTTTTCACAAGCCAATTGTTTTTCAATTGGAACTGAGATTGCGTACTTATTATTCTCACACATAAAGATAACCGGAAGCTTATGTACACCAGCAAAGTTAGCACCTTCGTGGAAATCTCCCTGATTCGAAGAACCTTCTCCAAATGTTACGAATGTAACGAGGTCTTTCTTTTCCATTTTTCCTGCAAGTGCAACACCTACAGCATGGGGAACCTGTGTTGTCACCGGAGAAGATCCAGTTACAATATTATTTTTCTTTTGCCCAAAGTGACCAGGCATCTGACGTCCGCCTGAGTTTGGATCTTCTGCTTTAGCAAAGCCGGATAACATTAATTCCTTTGCAGTCATTCCAAACGTCAAAACAACACCCATGTCACGGTAGTATGGAAGGGCGAAATCCTTTTCACGGTCCAGTGCAAATGCAGCACCCACCTGTGCAGCTTCTTGCCCCTGACAGGATATAACGAAAGGAATTTTACCTGAACGGTTCAACAACCACATACGTTCATCGATTTTTCTTGCAAGTAGCATCGTTTCATAAATTTCTATTACTTTATCGTTAGAGAGACCTAATTGTTCATGACGATTCTCTGCCATATTTTTTTACCTCCTGCGGGTTTAAGTCTTTATATGGGGGAGCTCTGCGGCCACCCCCTTGTTTTTTTTATGAGTGAATTGCTTTTCCGTCTACTGCCAAAGCAGCTTCCCCGATCGCTTCTGACAGTGATGGGTGCGGGTGGATGGTATGTCCTATTTCCCATGGCGTTGCATCAAGAACCCTGGCAAGTCCTGCTTCAGAAATCATATCGGTTACATGAGGACCGATCATATGGACACCAAGGATGTCATCCGTTTGCTTGTCTGCAATAATTTTTACAAAACCATCTGATTCACCGTAAACAAGCGCTTTACCGATGGCTCTGAAGCTGAATTTGCCTACTTTAAGTTCAAAGCCTTTTTCCTTTGCCTCTTGCTCGGTCATTCCGACGCTTGCGATTTCAGGGTTGCTGTAAATGCATTTTGATATAAGTGAATAATCGATTGGATGCGGCTTTTCATTCGCCATATGCTCGACTGCTGTAATCCCTTCATGAGAAGCGACATGTGCCAGTTGAAGTCCGCCAATGACATCTCCGATTGCGTAAATATGCGATTCTTTAGTCTGGAAGAAATCATTCACTTCAATAAAGCCCTTTTCCACTTTGATGTCTGTGTTTTCCACACCTATCCCCTCAACATTGGCTTGACGGCCAACTGAGACAAGGATTTTTTCAGCAGAGAATGATTTCTCTTCCCCTTTATGTTCAGCATTGATCGTTACTTGCCCTTCTCCTTTTTGGAGGGATTCAGGAAGTACTTTTGCACTTGTGACGATTTTCACGCCTTTTTTCTTCATTAGACGCTGCATTTCTTTTGAGATTTCATGATCTTCCGTCGGGACAATCTTGTCTGCATATTCAACTACGGTCACGTCTACATCAAAGTCAGATAACATGGAAGCCCACTCGATACCTATCACTCCGCCACCGACTATTATGATTGACTTAGGCAGCTGTTCAAGCTCCAACGCCTCATCTGAAGACAATACAAATTCTCCGTCAATGTCAAGACCCGGCAGAGAACGCGGACGTGAACCAGTTGCTACGATAACGTTCTTCGGAATGAGCATTTCATTCTCTTCTCCGTTATTCATTTCGACTGAAATTGTACCGGGCATAGGTGAGAAGATGGAAGGACCAAGAATACGGCCGATTCCTTCAAATACATCGATCTTGCCTTGTTTCATTAAATGCTGTACACCTTTATGAAGCTGTTCGACGATTCCATCTTTTCGGGATTGTACTTTTTCAAAATCCAGTTCGACCCCATTGATTTTCACACCAAAGCTATCGCTGTGCTTAGCGGTTGAGTACACTTCAGCACTTCGCAACAGGGCTTTACTCGGGATGCACCCTCTGTGAAGACAAGTTCCCCCAAGCTTCCCCTTTTCAACAATTGCTGTTTTCAATCCTAATTGTGATGCGCGGATTGCTGCGACATAGCCGCCAGTTCCCCCGCCCAGAATGACTAAATCATATTCTTGTGCCAAAGCTGCATCCTCCTTAAACTTATACTGTTGCTTCTTCCTTTACCGTGCCTGGATATACTTTATAATTTTCTTCATTTTTCAGGACTCTGAGTGCCCCTTCTGCCAGTGCCTGCAGCTCGTTTTCGCCTGGTTGGATGATGACATCTGCAATCCAGTTGATCCGTTCGCTGATCGCCTTGACGAACTCTTTACCATAAGCCAATCCGCCCGTTAATACAATCGCGTCCACTTTACCGTTCAGGACTGCACTGGCTGATCCGATTTCTTTGGCGATTTGATAAGCCATTGCATCGTATACTTTCTTCGCTTGAATATCGCCATTTTCAATCATTTTTTCCACTTTTACAGCATCACTGGTTCCCAGATATCCTACCAGACCGCCCTGGCCAACCAGCTTCTTCATGATTTCGTCGCGATAATAATCACCAGAGAAGCATAAATCAACCAAATCACCCGCAGGGACTGTTCCTGCTCTTTCAGGACTGAATGGCCCGTCTCCATGCAAACCATTGTTTACGTCGATCACTTTTCCATTTTGATGTGTACCGACAGTGATTCCACCGCCCATATGAGTAATGATCAAGTTAAGATCTTCATACTTTTTATCTAATTGCTTTGCGACTCTTCTCGCTACAGCTTTTTGATTCAATGCATGAAAGATGCTTTTTCTTTCAATTAAAGAAAATCCGGAAATTCTCGCAAGCGGCTGCAGCTCGTCCACCACGACCGGGTCGACGATATATGATGGGATGTTCAAACCTGAGGCAATTTCAAAAGCCAATATTCCTCCCAGATTCGATGCATGCTGGCCGGAGAATCCTTCTCTCAAGTCTTTAAGCATTTCATCATTCACCAAGTACGTTCCGCCTTCTATCGGTCTAAGCAGACCGCCCCGGCCACAGACTGCACTCAGCTTGCTGATATTGATTCCTTCTTCATCCAGCGTTTGAAGAATCGTATTTTTACGGAATTCATATTGATCGATAATATTTGGAAATTCGTTAATCTTTTCGGTTTCATGACGGATCGTTTTCTCGAAAATGGACCGGTCATCATCGAAGACTCCAATCTTTGTCGATGTCGATCCGGGATTTATGACTAATATGCGATGTTTCATTTCCTGCACTGTTGTTACCTCCATTTGGGTAGCTGTATTCTGTTCAATCTGTATTTAAATTTCCCCCTATGACAGATAACCCCTTGTTCCCGTTAAACTAATACTTCAGGTAAGAAACGCTTCACCTCATAAGAAGTCAAGCGTTCTGTATGTTTATCCGCGTCTGCTTAGAATATGTTGTCCGTTTTGTAAGAATTGGCTTCTTGAACGGCGCATTTTTTCAATTCTTTCTTCAGCCATGCGGTCGGCAGCTACGTAAGTAGGTACGTTATCACGCTTTGCGATTTCAATCACTCGCTCAACGTTGTTGTAAACCTGCTCTACTTTCTTCATTGCTCTTTCGCTGTTATAACCGTACAACTCATCCGCAACATTGATAACTCCACCTGCATTGATGACATAGTCTGGTGCATACACGATACCCATTTCATGAACGGCATCTCCATGTCGGGTTTCTTTCAATTGATTATTAGCAGCTCCTGCAATGACTTTCGCCTTGATTTGAGAAATCGTTTCGTCATTGATGATTGCCCCAAGAGCACATGGTGCGAAAATATCACAGTCTACACTATAAATTTCAGAAGGGTCAACTGCTTTCGCTCCAAAGTCGTTCACAGCACGATCGACCGATTCTTTATGGATATCTGTTACGATAAGGTTTGCCCCTTCTTCATGAAGATGTTTACACATATTGTACGCCACATTCCCTACTCCCTGTACGGCAATTGTTTTGCCTTCAAGAGAATCTGTACCGAACGCTGCTTTAGCTGCTGCTTTCATTCCGCGGTATACACCGTAAGCAGTTACTGGAGAAGGGTTACCTGAAGAACCGAAGGCAGGTGAAATACCAGTCACATAATCCGTTTCTTCATGGATCAGATCCATGTCAGCCACAGTTGTACCAACATCTTCAGCTGTGATGTAACGTCCGTTCAGCCCTTGGATGTAACGTCCGAAAGCACGGAACATTTCCTCATTTTTATCTTTGCGGGGATCCCCGATGATAACCGTTTTTCCTCCACCCAGATTAAGTCCGGCTGCAGCATTTTTATAAGTCATTCCGCGAGCTAAGCGAAGTGCGTCTTCAATTGCTGCTTCTTCTGATTCATATGTCCACATCCGTGTTCCGCCAAGTGCCGGTCCAAGTGTTGTATCATGAATTG
Source organism: Bacillus haikouensis (assembly GCF_013179555.1). Classification (GTDB taxonomy): domain Bacteria; phylum Bacillota; class Bacilli; order Bacillales; family Bacillaceae_B; genus Rossellomorea; species Rossellomorea haikouensis_A. Next base: position 2,605 of record NZ_JABMCR010000190.1, on the reverse strand, counting down.
CGATGATTGCTTTCAAACCAGATACTTCATCTTGACAAAATACTAATTGCTCATAATCGTAGTTTTCCATATAGCTAAAAATTTTCATTCCAAATTCCTCCCCAGGATCATTTAAGTGATTTATTCATCAATCTTTTATTATTGGCTCTGTTACACACCTTGAAAGATTCCGCTTTTTTCTGGTGACCCTTGAGCCTTAGGTCAACCTCCCTGCGGGACCTCATTATTTCCAGCTTCAGGCGAAGAGGCACATGTATTTAGCCAGAACAGACCAAGAAGGCAAATGGCACCTTTCTATACAGTTTCGGCTTATGCCCTCTAAGAAAATTCCTTCGCTTTCTAATTTGAAGCAGAGCAAATGGCAAGTGCGAGTGAATGCAATTTACTTTCGGCACTATCCGCTCTGGAAGTTAATACTATCGGTGCTTTTGCTCCGGCAATCACCGCTCCTACTTTTGCTCTTGCAAAGTATATGAGTGATTTGTATAACGCATTGCCCGTTTCGATATTCGGGACCAGTAAGATATCTGCTTGTCCAGCCACTTCACTTTGGATACCTTTATGTTCTGCTGCATGGTGCGAGATTGCATTATCAAGAGCAAGCGGACCATCGACGACACAATCTTTGATCTGCCCTCTTTGATTCATCATTGTCAGGGTAGCTGCATCAAGAGTCGCCTGCATCGCAGGATTCACCACTTCCACCGCAGCAAGCGGCGCTACTTTTGGTGTGGAGACACCGATAGAAGATGCAACGTTGACGGCATTCTCTATAATCTGCGCCTTTTGACTTAAATCAGGAGTGATATTCATTGCAGCATCTGTGACAAAAATCAGTTTATCAAAACCTGTCACTTCGAATGCAGCAACATGTGAAAGGACATTACCTGTGCGGAGACCCCATTCTTTATTCAGTACTGCCTTTAAAATAACGGCAGTAGGGACATTCCCTTTCATTAAGGCACCTGCCTCGTTTTCCCTGACTGCTTTCACAGCCATCTCTGCTGCTTTCAACGGCGAGACGGCATGTTTAATTGTTATCGCCTTATTTGAACGTAAATGAGGTGTAACCTCTTCCATTATGGCTTCAATCTTCTCTTTGTCGCCAAACAAAATAAATTCCGCCATACCTCTGTCCACTGCCATACCGACAGCCCCAAGTACTTCTTTATCCTCTGCCGCAGCAACAGCCACAACAGAATGTTCTTTTCGGGTTGCTTTTTCCAACAAAGACTGAAGATTCATGAATGTATGTTTCAACCCCTTTAACAAAAATTTGTTCCCACCAATAACACATGCAAGAACCGTGCCAACTTTCAAAAACCTGAAAACGCTTTATTTGCAAGTATCTATGCATGAAATAAATTTCATACTATGCAATTTATTTCATGCCAGTTGTTTCAATGTTATATTTTTCAAGCTTGTAATACAAATTTCTGACTGAAACATTCAATGTTTTTGCAGCGGCTGTTTTGTTACCATTATTCTGCTCTAAAACTTCTTGAATTATCTTCTTTTCGTATTCTTCCAACTGAGAATTTAAATCTTTGTCTGCCGATACCCTGCTCTTCATACTATATTCATCCGCTTTTCGGGATGAACTCTCCAGAGGAGGCAGGTGATGCACATCAATGGTCGTTTCATTATATTTCATAAAAATGATTGCCCTGCCCAGGACGTTTTCAAGCTCCCTGACATTTCCGGGCCAGCGGTATTCCATCAGACGTTTTAAAGCGTCCTTGGTAATACCATCAACATTCCTTCCATAGTCCTGGTTAATTTTGGCGATCAGGGTTTCAGAAATAAGCGGGATGTCTTTTTTTCGATTTCTCAAAGGCGGGATTTGAATAGGCATCCTGTTCAGACGGTAATATAAATCTTCCCTGAAAGAACCGTCTGCGATCCCTTTTTCCAGATTGACGTTCGTGGCAGCTATGACCCTGACATTAATGCTGATGGATTTCGTACCCCCGACCCTCACTATTTCATTCTCCTGCAGCACCCTTAGTAATTTCGCCTGGGTATTGGCACTGAGTTCGCCGATTTCATCAAGGAAAATACTCCCTTTGTCTGCTTCTTCAAATAATCCCCGCTTGCCTCCGCGCTTCGCACCGGAAAAAGCCCCTTCTTCATATCCGAATAGTTCACTTTCTAAAAGACTTTCGGATAACGCTGCACAATTAACCCGCAAGAACTTATTAAACTTGCGGTCACTCGCATTATGTATTGCATGCGCAAACAATTCCTTCCCCGTCCCGGACTCTCCTCTCAAAAGGACAGTCGCCGGGGTTTTTGCCCCCAGTTTTGCTTGTTCAATCGCCAGCTGCATTTCTTCCGAATCCCCAATGATATCTTCAAACATATATTTGGCCTCGAGGGTTCGGATAATCCTCCGTGCCCTGTCAAGTTCCTGGGTGAGGGACTGGATTTCCGACATATCGTGAATGACACCGACACTACCCTTCAGCTTGCCGTTCACTATGATTGGGGCGACATTCACAATAACCTCTTTACGTTTTGGTCCCACTCTCATCCGTGTCCCCCGGATTGACCTTCTTGTCTGCAGGACTTTCAAGTGGATGCTTTCCCCTTCGGATATATCCGC
>NZ_JABMCR010000019.1 GCF_013179555.1 Bacillus haikouensis | reverse complement strand
CATTATTTTATCTGGTACAATATATGCAACACATATGACGGCATGGTCTGGTAAGTCAAAGCTATGGCATGCAATTTTTGGGGCGAAACAATATGGAGATGAAGTTGTACAGTCACTATTCTTAGGGTTTCCATTCATGTTAGGGGTATTTTTTACACTGTTGGGTCTAATTATCTTAGTTATCGAATATTATAAAACTTTTAATAATCAAGGTTAAGTGAATTTTTTGTTCAATTAATTAAAGGGGGCGTTTGCTGAACAAGCAGCCGCCTCCCTTCAGTTTCATCAGCAAACGTAGCATCTTCGGCAACGGGGCATCTTAATGGAAGTAGCTATCAAAATTTTCTAATGTAATGTATAAATGAATAGGATATTACGATTTTACAGGGGGATATTTATGGATTTAAAATATAAATGTTTAATATTGGACCACGATGATACAGCAGTAAAAAGCACACCAAATATACATTATCCATCATTTGTAGAGGCAATTAAAGACTTGCGACCTAATGATAAACCTATTACTTTTGAAGAGTTTGTTAGATACTGTTTCAATCCAGGTTTTTCTTCTCTATGTAAAGACATCATTAAATTCACAGAAGAAGAGCAAAAACATCAGCAAGTAGTATGGAGAAAATATACCGAATCAACTGTACCAGACTTCTATGAACTGTTTGCAGAGACAATTCAACAATTTAAAAAACAAGGTGGAATTGTGTCGGTCATTTCTCATTCTGAAAGAACCCGAATTGAAAGAGATTACTCTATTCATTGTGGATTTGTTCCAGACGCGATTTTTGGATGGGAACTTCCTGAAGAGCAGAGAAAACCACATCCATATCCAATTAAGGAAATTTTAAAACGCTTTAATCTTCAAGAAACTGAAGCACTAATGTTGGATGATTTAAAGCCTGGATTGGATATGGCGAGAAGTTGTAATGTGGATTTTGCTGCTGCTGGCTGGTCACACAGTATTCCTGAAATTAAGCAGCAGATGAAATTAGAATCCAAATATTACTTTGAAACAGTAGAAGAATTCAATCGTTTAGTATTGAGTAAATAACAAAGAGCATTTATTCAAGTAACGGGGGCGTTTATGTAATAAGTGAAGACGCTTGTTCTTCTATAAAGGATGAGGAAATAAGAATATGGTCAATTTTAATGTTGAGTCGTGTAAGATTAAAGGACTGTTCTTAATGAAAGATCATATAACGGTAAATGGAAAACTCCTTCAAACAAACGATTTTCTCCAATGAAAAATAGTCAAAAGGGCTGGCTTGCAACGGAACTTTATAAGCTTTACCACGAAAAGATGATAGAGAGACATACACCTAGGAAGCTCCCTCCTGATTACCGTGATACTGTTATATCGTCTCTCTATGATCAAATTCAAAGTAGAGAAATATGGATTCCTTATGACGAAATAAAAAATATACTTTTAGCAAAACTACGAAGGTAGTAAAATCTTTTAAGAAACACTTTCCTGAGTTAAGTGAGGAAATTGATGATCTAGTATGTTATCGGACGCAATAATAGGAAATCAGTCCATATCTTCTTCAATTTATAACAGAACAGGATCACTGGAGAGTTATTCTCAAGTCCAGGTAGGGTCGTATTTCGATGATATAGTGACAAAGATTTTGAGGAGATTCAATGCTATTCGTCGCTCAAGTTTGTGGCATCTGATGAGCTATGGTTCAAACTTTTTGATAATACAACCTTCCCGTTTGGTTTCGCTCGGAAGTGAATTTTTATCCTTTAACTCCTCGAAAAAAATAAAGGAAAAGTCCTAAATCATTTATTCGGCGTAATATATTGTGCTGAGGAACGACTGTCATAAAGAGCATATATTTACTGAAACCATTGTTGGTTGTTTTTGAATCATTGTCACCCACTCACTTCAATTTATCCTTTTTCAATACTATTAGTGTAATTATATGAATTTCCACTAGCGCTCATATAATTATAACTCCATGCACTTGCATGAACATCGTGTGTTACATGGCCATTCGCTCATACTTGTTCCATACCAATTTGTGTTCATTTCTCCATATAAATGATTTACTAATTTAGCCCACGAACCATAATAAGCGTTATCTCGTACATTATAGCTGTAGTGATAGTGATAGTAATCAATAATCATTGCTCCTGAGGTCGGTCCACATGCTGAATTTTGATTAGTAATACCTGATCTTCTCTGTGAGATATCATCTACTGGCAAAATTTCATAAGAAGCTGCTTTTCAAAATGTAAAAGGTTTTTTCAAAGAAGGGGAGAAAACAGGAGCCAATATGTATTGAAACCAGGAGAACCAGGATTGCACCAACGCCATCCCGGTTCTTTTTTATGTGAATTTTGATTGATTAATTTAGAATTTCGGGAGTAGTGACGGTGTAAAACTTAGTCTTAAAGCATATAGGAAGTGAGGGAAAGAAAAATGTAGTAAGGCATAATACCTTAAAGTTTCATCTACCCTGGATAATATAGGATATAGATTGATTTAAATAAGAAAAATTGGGAAAAATAATGTAAGCCAAAGGGGAAAACTACAGGGTATTTGTATTATGGAAGGCGGTTTGTCATGAGTAATCAAATGATTTTGTGGAGTATATTTATAGTTCCATGGTTTACACTCTTCTTAATGAAAAAAGAGGATGTTAAGCGTTATATGCCAGTTGGTTTATTTGCAATTTTCACCAGTGCTTTGATTCTTGAAGCTGGTGTTTCATTGGAATGGTGGAAATATAATGAAACAGCTTTTCCGTTGCAAAATATTTCTTATCTTTATGGAGCGATACCAGTAGCAACTATGTGGATTATCAAGTTCACTTACGGAAGGTTTTGGTTATTTGTTGTTGCTGACTTTCTATTAAATCTTTTATACTTTTGTGTTTGAAAATTATTTATTGGGCAATAGAAACATCATTCAATTTATAAAAATTAATCCTATGGAAGATGTCATTATGACATCAATGCTTGGTATTTTAATTTATGGGTTTCATATGTGGCAAGAGGACATTTTCATTCGTAAAGATAACTGAATGAATTTCGAGAAACTGAAACAGTAGAGGTAATAATCCAAATACATGGTCGCCATTCTTTGGCCACACCGACCACCCACATACTTGGCTGGTCGGTGTGGCCTTAGTTTCTGAGAGAAACTACATTGAAATGGGGGTTAGAATAATGAATATTTAAAACGAAGGCTATTGCCTTTATTGATTATAAATTTGACTTTAGCTGTTCTGTACCAAAAGGTAACTTTTTCTGAAAGCAAAATAAGAGATATAAATAATGGGATTTACGTCCAATAGCTTTGATTTCCATGAAATCATCTTAATTAATACCTTAATTTTATTGTTAATATTAGAATAAATTTATATGTAACATATATGTTAATGTTAATAGCGACATATATGATGATAACAATATTTAGAACATATGAAAGAGGGTGGGACAAAAGTGTTTTAGTCTAGGTAAAACCCGAACTAATTTGCCTTCTTACAGTCAAATTAGTTCGGGTTTTTATTTTGTTTAATGTACATTTAGATTTTAGCTCTTTCCAGCGGTTGATTGGAGTGCAAGACGAAGACTCCTGCGGGAAAAGTAGCTTATTAGAAAAGCGGAAGGGCTTTGCTAAGAGGCGGGTGGCATAAGACGAATCGTCCTGGAAGGCGCTTTTTGCCTTCTTGGTCGGTTTGGCTTATGACATGTGCCTCTAAGCCCTGCAGCTAGACAAGTGAACCCCGCAGGCTTGCCGAGGAGACTCACGGGCTACCCGCGGAAAGCGAAGTCTTGCACGGAAATCATTAGCGGTATTAAGAACATACGCTGAAATTGTTCGTTTTTATGTCGTGGTTTATTCGTTTTGTCCCTGGCCCTTTCGACTTTGCTTTTTCATGTAACCAATTCAGCATTTTCGCATCATTGTTTTTGTTTTGTCGTTTGTTTTCTTTTCTGATATAGCGGGAGAGGGTGGTATGGGCAATACCGATTTCCAATGCTGACTGACGGATGTTCATTCCTAAAGAATCAATGATCTCTTTCATGGTTTCTGAAGTAAGGCTCACTGTAGTATCTTCATCCAAGTCGAATGCTTGCTGTTCAACTTGGATATCAGAAGAAAGATATACGGCTTCAGCTTCAGCCGATGCAGCTGTTTTGACCTTATATTACGAAAGGGCAGGTTAGTGGAACTTTATGGTAAGATTAAGGTAATTTATTAAATAATTTAAAAAAATTGTACAACGTTAATTGAAATTATCAGAAGATTAAGATACAATTGTTTTGAATCCGGATTCAAAACATCTGGAGTTTAATAGTTATGATAAGTTTTAAAGTGACGAAAGGGTTTGGGTCTATGAGTGGCAGAATTAGTGCTTATGATGTTGCCAGCAAAGCTGGGGTTTCTCAATCGACGGTATCCAGAGTACTTAATAATTATCCGCATATTAAAGAGTCGACGAAACAAAAGGTACTTGTGGCTATTAAGGAATTAGGGTTTACAAGAGATGAAATAGCAAGAAGTCTTGCAAGTAAAAAAACGAGAACAATTGGTTTGATTGTTGGGGATATAACGAACCCATTTTTTGCGGAATCAGCAAAGGTGATTACAGGAAAAGCACAAGAGATAGAATACGATGTAATCTTATGCAACACAAACCATAAAGAAGAGAACCTTGATAAATACATTCAAACACTGATTGGGAAACGAGTCGATGGTATCATCGTTACATCTGCTGATAAGGACAACCAAAAAATAAAGGAGCTTTATGATCAGGGCTTTCCTATTGTTCTATATAACAGCATTATGAATCATGACAAAGTAAATTATATAGCGGTCAATAACTACAATGGTGCTAAGCTCGCAGTTCAACATCTGTATGATTTAAACCATCGTCTTATCGGCTACATTGCAGGTCCTTCAAAGTATTTGACAACACATCTTAGAAATCTAGGCTTTCAAGATGGACTTAAAGAGTTAGGAATAGAAGTGAATGACCAATTCATATATGACAAAGAATTCTCCTACGATGAAGTTTACCAATTTACAAAAAAATTACTGAAAAAACCAAATAGACCTACCGGTATCTTTGCGGCTTCAGACCAAATGGCACTTGCTGTGCTAGATGCAGCGGCCAGTGAAAATATCGATGTTCCAAATGAATTATCTGTAATTGGATTTGATGATATTGATATGGCTAAAAATCAATTTATCGGGCTAACAACAATAACGCAGCCAAAAGAAAAAATGGCAAATCTAGTTTTGGAAAAACTTGTTTCTCTAATTGAACAAAGTAATGATTTGGATTCACCTATACAAATTATGTTAGAACCCGAATTAATTCCACGAAAGACAACTCATTCATTATGATTTGAGTTTAAACCAAAATTCAATCGTGCTGGGGGGTTATGAAAGATTGGAATATTTTAATGAGTTACAGGGTCAAAAAGTTTTAGTTACAGGTGGAAGTAAAGGTATTGGAAAGGATATTGCTGTTGCTTTTGCAAAGCTTGGAGCTATGGTCACTATTACCGGGCGGAATAAACCATCGTTGTCAGACACTACTCAAGAATTGAAAAAACATAATCCTGAATGTTACTCAGTCGCAGCAGATGTGCAAAATGTGTCGGAAATATACAAAATGGTCGATGATGCAGCAAGTTTAATGGGTGGTCTTGATGTTGTTGTTAATAACGCGGGTGTTAACATTCCGAAGCCTGTAATGGATGTCACAGAGGAAGATTGGGATTCAATTATCGATACGAACCTTAAAGGAACTTTCTTTTGCTCACAACGCGCCGGAAAATATATGATTCCACAAAGTAGAGGTAAAATTATCAATATTGTTTCCCAAATGGCATTTGTTGGTTATATCAAACGGGCAGCGTATTGTTCCAGTAAAGGGGGAGCAGTACAGCTTACAAAGGCTCTTGCGGTTGAATGGGCACCCAATAACATTAAAGTAAATGCCGTTGCACCAACCTTTATCCAAACAGAATTTACAGCCAATATGTTTAAAGATGAGGAATTCTATCAAGATGTTCTAAATCGGATTCCTCTGGGAAAACTGGCACAACCATCAGATGTCACAGGAGCAGTTCTATACCTTGCTTCTGATATGGCAAACTTTATCACAGGTGAAACAATCAAGGTTGATGGAGGATGGACAGCAATTTAAGTATTTAGATGTTACTGAGAAAACTTATTTTTTTCGAGACTTTTGAATGCGCATTCAAAAAAGAGTATCCATGTCAAAAGTAGACTTAAAAAAAAGGATACTGGTTAATTGATTGACATTATAAAAACATTAGGAGGAAAAATATTGACTGTAAAAACTTTAACAAAACAGGAACAGCTAAACAATATTGGATTTCAGGACTTTTCAATGCCTGGTAATTTTCGCTTTGGTGTCGACACATTCTATACTTTGGCAGACGAAGTTAGAAAGCTAAAAGTGCAAAAATTAACTGTCATTAGTGATAATGGGTTAGAACGGGTGGGTGTCGTTCAGCGTGTACTAGATTTAATTAAGCCATTGGGACTTGAAGTTAGTATTTTTACAGAAATATATGGTGAACCAACGTTAAGTTTATTAAATAAGGCAGTTGAGTTTGTTAAAAAGGAAAACAGTCAGCTGGTGATTGGGATCGGTGGCGGGAGCGCACTTGATGTCGCAAAAGCAACAGCAGCACTAGCGGATAAAGAGGATGTCACACCATATTTGAAAGGGGAGGCAATGATTGAATCCCGAGGCACAAAATGCATTTTACTGCCGACAACATCCGGGACAGGATCAGAGGTCACGATGAATGCGATTTTCGAAGACGAGGAACAGGAGCTAAAACGCGGGATAGTCAGTGGATGCTTTCTTCCCGATCTTGCTATTGTTGACCCTGTCCTTACGATTTCGTGCCCGACAAGGGTATCAGCTTCTTCAGGAGTTGACGCTTTCACCCATGCGATTGAGTCGTATGTCGCAATCCGGTCGACACCATTAACGAAGATGTATGCTGAAAAAGCTATGAAACTTTTCTCTTCTAACATTACCAAGGCTGTCCATAATGGGAAAGATATAAATGGACGCATTGGAATGAGCTGGGTTAGTACATTGGCGGGAGTATCCTTAGCAAATGCCGGTGTTGGTGCCGTTCATGCACTAGCTTATCCGTTAGGAGGAAAGTATCACATAGAACACGGTGTAGCCAACGCGCTGCTCATGCCGTATGTGTTTGAGGTAACAGGGACAACTTGCACGGAAGAAATGACCAATGTTGCATCCTACTTACAACTCGGTGATTTTAACAATAACCCTCACAAAGCCTTGGATGCTGTTGTTCAATACTTATATGAATTGCTCGTTACCCTCGACCTTCCGACGTCGTTATCAGAGCTTGGGATTAATAAAGAAGACTTACCGCTTCTTGCTAAGCAAGCTTCAGGGATTGAACGGCTATTATCAAATACTCCTTATCGTTTAACAGAACAGAAGATTCTACAAATCTATGAAAAAGCGTATCACGGTATTAAAAACTAAAAACAAGGGGTGATGAATTTGTTGAAAAATATTGAAAAAAAGAAGCTATTCATTTCGGGTAAGTGGCAAGAAAGCAGTGAATATTACGAATTAAAATCTCCATATAGTGATGAGGTTATTGCGATTGTACCGTTAACATCTGCCAGTGAAGTGGAGGAGGCGCTGGATAGTGCAGAAAGGGGAGCACAAGTCATCAAAAATATGACGTCCCTGGAAAGGTCTGAAATCCTGGAAAAAGTATCAAGGTTATTCCAAGAACGATCTGAAGAGGCAGCTATTATTCTGGCAAAAGAATGTGCCAAACCATTAAAGGCGGCGCGTGCTGAAATTGCCAGAACGATAGAAACATATAAATTTGCAGCAGAAGAAGCGAAACGCATTCATGGGGAAACGATTCCGATGGATGCAGCCAAAAATGGGAAAGGGCGTTTTGCTTACACAATCCGTGAACCATTAGGAATAATTGCTGCGATTACACCATTTAATTTTCCATTTAACCTCGTAGCCCATAAACTGGGACCCGCCATCGCTGCAGGGAATTCAGTCGTGCTTAAACCGGCAAGCCAGACCCCGTTAAGTGCGTTACTTACAGCGGAAATTTTTGAGAAAGCAGGTTTGCCTGCTGATGTATTAAACGTCGTAATTGGTAAAGGCAGCGTTATTGGTGACCAACTTCTAAAAGATCAACGTATCAAAATGATCACATTCACTGGAAGTCTCGAAGTCGGTCTGGGTGTTAAAGAGAAAGCTGGACTTAAAAAAGTAACTCTTGAGTTAGGTTCAAACTCTGCGGTCATTGTTGACAGTACAGACGATCTTGATTTCGTGGCCGCTCGTTGCGTGGAAGGGGCTTATGGCTTTGCTGGTCAAGTATGTATTTCTGTCCAGCGGATATACGTAAAGGATGAATTATATACCCAATTTCTAAATAAGTTCATTGAAAAGACCAAACAGCTTGTCATCGGTGATCCGATGTCAGAGGATACAGATTTTTCAGCAATGATCCACCAAAGTGAAGCGAAGAGAGTGGAATCTTGGCTTCATGAGGCAACAGAATCAGGAGCTGTAATTACGTACGGAGGTAAGCGCAATAATGCTGTGTTACAACCTACGATTGTTACAGCAGGCTCAGCTGAATTATCTATAAATTGTAAAGAAGCCTTCGCGCCAATTGTGAATATCACACCTTATAAAACATTTGATGAAGCAATTGAGTTTGTGAATGATGCCAACTACGGGCTCCAGGCGGGTATTTATACGACTTCTGTCCAAAAAGCGTTTGATGCCGCAAATCGTATGGAAGTTGGGGGGGTGATGATCAACGATATTCCAACATACCGTGTTGACCAAATGCCATACGGCGGAGTGAAAAACAGCGGAACTGGCCGTGAGGGAATAAAGTACTCAGTTGAAGAAATGACTGAGTTAAAGCTTGTCACATTTAAATTATAAAATAAGTAAGGCAGTTATTCCCTATATTAAATACGATTTATCTAGATATCAAATATAGAAAGGAAGATTAATAATGATTACACAACAGCCAAAAGTAAAAAAAGTTGTTTCTAATGAAGAAATGGAGAAAAATTGGATTGTCCGCTTTGACGAACTAAAATCAAAGGCGATTCCGCTAATGTTTATCGATAGTATTTTACCTGGGCATCAGCGCCTTAACTATGCACTAATTGGAGATACTGCAAGTGAAAATGATAAATATTCACCTGAAATCACAGAGCCGCACGGCTTTCAAATTGGTATGGTAAAAGCGCCTCCGGGAAATGGACCCGCTTTTCATTCCCATGATTATATTGAAGCCTTCGTTCCGCTCACAGGGAAATGGCGTTTTTACTGGGGAAACAGCGAGAATGAAATTGAAGGCGAAACCATTATAGATACATGGGACATGATTTCATTACCACCTGGATTATGGCGCGGTTTTGAAAATGTTAGTGATGAGGATGCTTGGTGCTTTGCAGTACTTGAGCAACATAAAGCTTTTGATGGAAAAGACCCATACTGGTCGCCGCAAGTTATTAAAGAAGCGGAGAAATTCGGTTTTCATGCCAATGAAACTGGAAAAATGATTAAGCCTGAAAACTTCGAAGAACTTGAAAAAGAAATGGCAGAAAAACTTCGCGCAGGCAAAAAATAATAAGGAATTATAAAATGGAAAAAGAGAACTTAATTTTATTACCGGGTACACTGTGCGACGAAAGACTTTGGGATCATCAGCTTAGGAATCTAGCAGATTTTGCTGATGTCACAGTTGGCGACCTTACAAAAGATGACTCCATAGAAGGAATGGCAAAGTCGATTTTAAATAATGCTCCCGAACGTTTTGCGCTCGCTGGTTTGTCGCTTGGTGGTATTGTTGCGATGGAGATCATTCGTCAAGCACCTGAGCGAATTACGAAGCTCGCTTTACTTGATTCCAATCCTTATGGACCAAGGCCGGAACAACTGGAAACGTGGGATCATTTTGCTGCAATGATTGAGGAAGGCCGGTTCAGTGAAATTACAGAAAATCATCTTCTGCCGAATTTAATACATTCTGATCGACTGAATCAAAAGGAATTAACATCAATGATTATTAACATGTCTAAACAAATTGGTCCAGAAGCGTATTTACGTCAATTGAACGCATTAAAAGCCCGGACAGACGCACGAGAACGATTAAAGGACATTCAGTGTCCGACACTTCTTTTAGTTGGCCGGGAAGATACGGTATGCCCCATAGAATTACACGAAGAAATGGCGAATAGTATTACTAACTCTAATTTAGTCATTGTTAAACATTGTGGCCATTTAAGTAGTTTGGAGCAGCCTGAGGAGGTCACCAATGCATTAAAGGACTTGTTACTGACAGATTTATAAAAAGGGTCATCCTCGAACATGAATGTTAATTCGACCTCTGATCAGTGTTCAACACTGATCAGAGGTTAATATTTTGGAGAATAAGGGGCGGTGTTCATTGGAAAACGCAGTTAAAGAAAAACTTAAGAACGGTGAAAAGGTACTAGGAAGTTTTATAGGAATTTATTCGCCGAATTTGGTCGAAATAATGGGTTATTCCGGTTTTGATTTTGTTGTAATTGATGATGAACACGGGGCTTTCAGTCACTCTGAATTAGAAAATATGATTCGCACAGCAGAATCCGTCAATGTCGTTCCGATTGTCCGTGTTTCCTATGATAATTCAAGCATTCAAAAAGCGTTAGACAGAGGAGCGAAGGGAATTCAAGTTCCAATGGTTAATACGAAGGAAGACGCAGAAAGAGCTGTTCGAAAGGCAAAGTTCCCTCCGAGAGGAACAAGGGGGGCAGCTTACTCACACCGAGCAGCCCGATTTGGCAAAGACAGTGGTGAAGAATTTTTAGATGCTTCCGATGAAAACATATTAGTTATCCCGCACATTGAAACACTTGCAGCTGCAGAGAATTTCAAGGAAATTATAAGCGTAGAAGGAATTGATGCGGCCTTCATTGGGACTACTGATTTATCAGTCAACATGGGTTATAAATCGGAAGGGCCAAAACATCCCGAAGTTCAAAAGGTCGTTAGCAAGCTGTATCGAGAAGCTGCTGAAGAAAACGTTATAATTGGGACTGTGGCTGCTGATTCGGCAGGAGCAGAGAAGGCTTTTGAAAAAGGCGCCAATTATGTAGGGATTGTAGCCATTTCAGTCATATTAAAATCTTTAGAACAAGTTGTTGAAGCGAGTAAATTTAAAAATCCAGAAAAAGTATAACCCTCTAAGAAAAGAAACTTATAACTAATTTGCTTAATAGAAATATTTTTTCAGGTGATAAGTATTATCCCCATACTTTTAAAGTATGGGGATCGTTTTCGTCTTATAAATTTAAGACAATCTCACAGTAGCAGATAATTTATGGCCTTCTAATCCTTCGATTTCAGATTGGTCTTCAGCGTGGGATGCCAAGAACTGTACCCCTTCTCCTGTAATCTCCTGATGAGTGACTACCTTTAAATAACTTCCGACCCATAGTCCGCCGGAATATCTAGCTGCTTTTTGTGTTGGTAATGTATGATTTGTTCCAGATACTTTATCGGAAAAAACGACTGAGCTATCTTCACTAATAAACAAGGAACCGTAATTATAAAGACGTTCCATTAAATCCCGGCTATTTTTCATATGCAAATGAAGATGTTCGATTGCGTAATCGTTACAAATATCCAATCCTTCCTCAATTGAAACTGCATAAATGATTTCTCCTCTTTTTGTCCAGGATTCATGTGCAGGTGAAGTAGATGAGAAGTCCGCTAATAATTGATTGATTTCCTTCATAGTATCTTCGGCAATTGTACGGGAGGTCGTTACAAGAATTGCTCTTGCATACGGGTCATGTTCGGCTTGAGCAAGCAGATCAGCCCCAATTTTTCTTGGGGAAGCTGTTTCATCAGCAAAGACCATGACTTCACTTGGTCCGGCAATAAGATCAATGCCGACCTTTCCAAATACTTGACGTTTTGCTTCGGCTACAAAACGGTTACCTGGTCCTGAAATGACATCTACCTCAGGGATGGATTCGGTTCCATATGCCATAGCAGCAATAGCCTGCGCTCCGCCGATTGCGAAAATATCTGTAGCCCCTGAACGGATTAGGCCATACAGGACAGCAGGGTGGATACCGCCTTCATAATTCGCTGGACTGCAAGCAACAATCTGTTTAGCCCCGGCTACTTTTGCAGGGGCAACAACCATAGGACCAGATGATAGAAGAGGAAAGCGTCCTCCAGGTACGTATGCCCCGACCTTTTCTATTGGAACAATGCGATGTCCCATTCGGATCCCTTTCCCAAATTCCTTTTCGAACGGGGAAAGGCAATCAAGCTGCGCCTTTGCAAAGTCTGATACTCTGTCTACGACTCGATCAATCAGTACCTTTACATTGTTAGGTAAGGTATTCATGCAATGGTCAATCTCTTCTTCACTCACCCGGACAGGACGGGAAGAGTTCCCGAACTTTTCTTCAAATACCTTAACAGCGGCATCACCGCCTGATCGAACGTCTGAAATGATATTCTTTACCGTTTGCTCTACTTCACTTGAAGTAATATGCTCGATTGCTTCTGCTTGCTTGATATATTCCATGATGTTACCTCCTATTTTTGTATTATAAAGGACGGATTACCAAAGATCCGCCCATAAATAGCTTTAAGAAACCCCTGTGAAATTCCCATCCTCATTATTATCCAGGTTTGTTTCTTCATTGTGCTCGTCTTCTTCTTCTTTTGGCAAATGAATCTGACGTAATACTTCTATACCGTCGAACAGGAACCATTCTTCCGCAATTTTTCCATTTCTGATTTTATAATGATTAATTCCGCTAATATCAAGTGGTTTTCCACTTGGTGCGCCGAAATAACCTGTCCCTTCATGTAAACCTTGTAGTCTCCATCTTACTGCGACGTCCCAATCAGTGTCCGAACCTCGTCTGTTGCATGTCACCCGTTCAAGAATAACTTTTCCATTTGGAACGGACGCAAGAAGGCTGATAAACATTCCCTGAATTTCACTTACGCCAATAATGTCTCTATTGCAGACGTAATGAACGACGGCATTATCTTCATAAAATTCTCTGACAAAATTAAAGGAGCGACGTGCCCAAACCCGATTAAAGACCATCTGCATGAACTCACCAATTTCAAACGTGTCCGAAGATGGTTTAAAGATTTTAGGCGGGAGGCCAGTCTCAGCAGTTTCGTTGAAACCGAATTGGATAGATGGAGCAAGTTTACGGGTACCCTTAGCAATTCTTTTAGCTACCTCCACCGGATCAAATCCGAGCTGCTGGACGAGATGATATGTATCCATGACAAGCCATTCTTCAAATATTTTATTATTTAAAATCATGCAGTCGGCAGACGTTCTGAAAATTACTTTCTTTCCTGTAGCGGGACCGTAAAAGCTGTCACCAAGGTTTGTTGCAGAGGAACGTCCGCGATGCGAAGTAAAGAAACCTTGTTCATCATCCCCTGACCATATGACACTCCAGCCAAGTCCTTTTCTATCTGGAAATGCATGAAGGGTTTGTAACGCTCCAGAGATTACTTCATTGACGCCATGGCTATTGATTAATCCTTTATGAACGGAAATACTTGTACTATACGTATCATAAATCAAGCCGATATCCTTTTCTTTCCATATCTGACGTGTGATTTTCACTATATAATCAACGATATTGTTATACTCATCACTAAATCCATTCATGCGCTGTTTCTTTTGTTGAGTTTGTTCCATATTAATATAGTCATAATCATCTTTTGAATCGATCATGTTTACGTCATCCGCGTCTGCGTAAAAGATAAAATTATTTGGAGAAGCGGCTAACTTAGTTGAAGGTTTCTTTTCTTTAACAGGCGTTTCTGTAATGTTATTTTGTTTTTCTGCCATGATAATCACCCTTTTTTAAAAATTTAATAAATGCTTGTTTTGTTTGTTTTTCACTTATAACCGTTCCTTC
Source organism: Bacillus haikouensis (assembly GCF_013179555.1). GTDB lineage: Bacteria > Bacillota > Bacilli > Bacillales > Bacillaceae_B > Rossellomorea > Rossellomorea haikouensis_A. The sequence continues at coordinate 12,683 of NZ_JABMCR010000019.1, read as the reverse complement.
ACCTTGCCGGATGTCCGCCGGATAATTAATTCCGGTTCAAGCGTTAATTGTATCGGTGTTGACACAGTATCTCCATTCTCAATCAGCATCACCAGCCTTTCCAAAGCCAGTGTCGCCATTCTTTCTTTCTGTTGTGAAACAGTTGTTAGCGCAATTGCCTCATTAGAAGAAAGATTCATATCATCAAATCCAATAACCGATATATCTTCAGGAATCCGTATGTCTTTCTTCGCTGCCGCATCCAAAACTGCAAATGCCATCTGATCGGATGTAGTAAAAAAAGCGGTTGGAGCGTTTTTTGACGAAAGAGAACAATCTACAAAGCGATAAATTTTCTTATATAAAAACTCTTCGTTGATAAACTCTTCATTATAAACATACTCTTGTTTAATTGGCAGACTATGTTTTTGAAGTGCAGCCTGATAGCCTATATACCTTTGATACAAAGTGGAATATTTAAAGGAGCCTGAAACGAACGCAATATTTCGGTGTCCTAATTCAACTAGATGGTCAACAGCGAGTTCGGCCCCCTTTTTATTTTTTAATACGACATGGTTTACATCGTCGTTTTCAACCAAATTGATGAAGAGTACGACAGGAAATTTCGCTTTAAGCAGTTCCGTCACTTGTGAGCAATGTAAGCTTGCAGATGCAATCAGCAGACCGTCAACCCGTTTATTGAGAAGGGTCTGTATAGCTGAATCAAGATCCTTATCATTATGATTGGTGTTACTAATAATCACGTCATACCCTAAGTCCTTTGCTTTTTCTATGATTATCTTCGCTGATTCGGCAAAGTAAGGGTTCGAAATATCCCCTAAAATTAACCCGAGTGTCTTCGTCTTTTTCGTAATCATGCTTCTAGCGATGGGATCTGGAGTAAAGTTTAGTTCTTCGATAGCCTTCAACACTTTCAGTCGGGTCGATTCTTTCACTTTTGGATAATTATTCAGCACTTTTGAAACAGTAGACTGTGAGACTTTGGTTGCCTTGGCTATATCATTGACCGTTATTCTCATTACCTAGTTCCCTTTCACCGTTTGATAGTTAGATTATTTCACTCCACCAGATGTCATACCAAGGATGAATTGCTTCCTTACAAGAAGCATAAACACAATAGTAGGCAGAACGAACAAGATGCCAGCTGCAGCCATTTGATTCCATAGGACCCCTTTTTCTCCGTTAAAGAATGACAATGCAACCGGTAAAGTTACAGCGTCTTGTTGTGTTAACACAAGAGCGAACATAAATTCATTCCATGTTATGACGAAGCAAAATACGGTAGCGGTAATAATACCGGGCTTTGCAAGAGGTAATAATACATGCCAGAGGACTTGTAACCTATTTGCCCCATCTATGGTCGCGGCTTCTTCCATATCAATCGGAATTCGGTCGATGAACCCTTTTATAAGCCAAATGGCGTAGGGTATCGTATGTCCTAAGTTCACAATGATTAAGGCAAGTGTAGTATCAATAATTCCCCAGTTCCGAAACATGATGAAGAAAGGAATAACGTTTACAATGAGCGGGATAAACTGAGTAGCAAGTATCGCAAACATAAACAACTGCTTTCCTCGCATTTTGAAACGCGAAAGACTGTAGGATGCAAGAACACTGACTGGGATAGTGATGATTAGTGTGAACAACACCACGATTATACTATTTGAATAATACTTACCTAAATCAAATGATGAGCTGAAAACCGCTTTGAAATTATCCAGGGTTGCTTGAAAAAAAATGCTGGTCGTGTAAACCTCGGATTCCGGTTTAAAAGCGGTTAATGCAATCCAGAAGATTGGTAGAAACAAGAAGATAGCAACCAAAATGACGCACAGGAATTCTAAAAAAGACATGGTTCTATTTGAAAGTAACTTTTTCTTTTGGGGTAACGCTGTGCCTTTGTTCATCAGTTCCAATCATCTCCTTTCACTAATCTCCTCATATAAATAATGACAAAGCCAATCGTGATCAATGCTAAAATATAGCCTAGGGCAGAGGAGTAGCCCATATCAAAAAATCGGAAGCCTGTTTTGTATATGAAGAAGTTTAATACTTCCGTTGAATTACCAGGACCGCCTTTTGTTAGAGTGACAACCGGATCAAACGCCTTAAGCGTGAACATGGTCATTAGAATTGATGCGATCAAAATAATCGGTTTAAGCATAGGCAGGGTAATATGAAACAACGTTTGAAGACGTGTAGCTCCGTCTATTTGAGCCGCTTCAAATACTTCTCTTGGCATGCCCATTAGACCGCTGATAAACATGAGGCTCATAAATGGCAACCAGATCCAAATGACGACCGAGACAAGTGCGATCATAGCGGTTGTACTACTTCCCAGCCATACCACATCAGCCAGCGGAGGGATGAGAAATCCGATAATTTTATCAAAGAATCCGTAGTCAGGGTTTAGCATGAACCTCCAGGAAAACCCGACCAATGCAGGGCTCATGGCAAACGGGATAATGAGCACGACACGTAAGTAAGAGAGGTATCTTTTTTCCTTACTGAGCAATAGTCCAACAAAAATACTTAAAATTAACGTTAGGACTACGGTACTTGCTGTGAAAATAAATGTAATCCATACGCTGTTCCAGAACTGGGAATCGGATAAAGCTCGGATATAATTATCAAATCCGATAAAGGGGCCCATCTCCGCAGATTCCTTTAAATCCCAGTCATGTAAACTGATCCAAAAAGATCTTATTAATGGATATAAGGTTGTGCTGCAAATAAGAATAAGAGCGGGCGTTAACAACAAATATTTAAAAAGCTTTTTGTTCACTATATCTTCCCCCTACTTTTTGGAACCAACCGCAATCAAACTATTAAAAGGTTAAGAAAGACTGGTTTGTTCTCTGGCATTAATTCCTTCTGTTCATTACGACTATCCGGGAAAGAAAGGTGTATTTGCTATCCCGGATACCCGTGTAAAGAGAAAAAATCAACTAACCTTAATCGTAATAACCGGCTTCTTCTAATAATTTCTCTACTTGTTCAGCTGCTTCATTTAGTGCAGGCTCGACCGGTTCACCTGTCGCCATTTTTGAAATCGCAGAACTGATGATATCCGAAACACGAGGCCATTCCTTCATTTTTGGCAAGGTATTCGCAACCTCCAGGTTATCAGCACCAACATTGTAAAAACCATTTGTTAATTCATTCAGTTCTTCATTCTTTAGGTTTTCTCTTTGTGTGATAACGATAGACTTTTGGTCAGATGGGGCTTCATCTTTTAATGTATCCATGACGATATCCAATTCCGTTTCAGGGTCTGCAATCCATTTCAGGACTTCCCATGCTGCTTCCTTGTTTTTAGACCCTTTCATCATTCCAAGAGGAAATGTGGTTACGTTTGACACTGCTTCTTTTCCTTCCCATCCAGGAACAGGCGCGAAATCAACATTTCCGATAACCTCAGAAGATGAAGACTTGTTGTCATTGAATTCTGAGTACACCCACCACCAGCCAATCCAGATTGCAGCTTTACCCTGTTTGAAGAAGGTTCTGGAATCCTGCTCACCAAAGGTCACAGAGCCAGGGGGGGCAACTTTATCGGTCACTAGAAGATCCAAATATCTCTGTGTAGCTTCTAAACCTTCAGCGCTGTTGAATACTGGCTTGTGATCCTCGTCAAAAATCTTTCCACCGTTACTCCAAAGGTAGGATGTCCACATAAACAAATTCTGACCATTGTTCCCAGCCCCATAGTAAGGGGCGATGCTGTATAAATCAGTTTTATCTGTGATTTTTTTAGAGACTGTTTCAAGTTCTTCCCAAGTTTTTGGGGGTTCAAGGCCAAGCTTCTCAAAAATATCCTTACGGTAGAACATCATCTGAGCATGTGCTCTTACAGGTAAGCTGTAAAGCTTTCCCTCAAATGTAGAACGATCAACTGACGCTTGAGGCCAGCGATCCAGGTTAAAGTTGTCACGCTCCGCAAATGTATCAAGCGGCTCTAAAAACTGGTTGATGGAAGAGCCCATTGTGTCAAGATGTGCGACGAGGTCATAAGCTCCTCCCATCGCAATACCATCAGCAGTAATTTCTTCAAGGAGGTTTTCATATGGTGTTTCAATAAATTCAACTTTTATGCCTGTCTCTTCTGTAAATTCTTTACTTCTTGCTTTCCAGGCGTTAAATTGCCCAACGCTCCCTGCTGAAAGCAGCACTTTTACCGTTTTTCCATCTGTACTTTCTCCCCCTGATTCTGAACTGCCGCAGCCGGCAATTAGAAGTGACAATAGCAAGACGAAAATGGTGACCATTCGGGTTTTTCTGAATTTACTCATTAAAGTTCCTCCCTTTGTGTTAGATTTGTTTCTTTTCCTGAGCAACTTATCTTCAAGCTCACGTTTGAATCGTAGCCCAAATGATAAAACCCATAAAAATTGAATGCGCATTCGAAAACACCGATAAAAAATTGAATGCGCATTCAATTCTAGATAAAAAAATTTCTGCTGATGGAAATGTTGATGAACTAGGAAACAATCAATCTAAAACGAATACGTATTCCTTTGTATCTTAATATATACAAATTACCTGAGTCAATACTAAATATTTGAATTATTTAATTTTTCTAATTATTAGTACTTGATGTTCAGAGTGAAAGATTCTCTCTATTTGTTGTCTCCTTCACACTTGGTGACTCTTTTTTCGTATACCTCTATCAGCGTAGATTGTTCATAACTGTATCCAGCACGAAACAATAGATTTTCGTTATGGTGATTGGCAATAATCTGCAATCCAATAGGAGTTTCATCATGTGACAGCCCCATGGGGATTGATAATGCAGGATGTCCCGTTATATTGAAAAGACTCGTGAAGCGGATCATACTATCGCTAATGGATTCTGTTACACCATTGATTGTCACCTGATCTGCCTGAGTTATCGTCGTTTTTATTGGACTCACCGGAGTAAGAATCACGTCTACTTCAGAAAAGCTTTCTGAAATCCTAAGAGTCAATTCTTCTCTTTTTTTCAATGCCGTAATATATTGTAATGCTGTTAGTTCCCTGCTTTTTAAAAACGTTTTTTGTGCTCCCTCGCTGTATAAGTGGATAGAGGATTCGCTCTGTTCCTTATGTACATAACCAACTTCAGAGGTGGCGATGACTGTTGCAATGTCAATAACGTTTTCTAAATAGGAAAAATCCACTCTCACTATATTGGCGCCGAGCTCTTCAAATCTCTGTATTGCTTTTTCGTACAACTCCTGTACTTCACTATCTATTTGTTCGTTGAAATAATGTTTTGGTATTCCTACTCGAAGCCCCTTAATATCTGCAGTACAAGACATAATATACGGATTTTTCGTGATAGCCTGCATGATAATAGCTACATCCTCAACAGTGCGTGCAATCGGACCCGCATGATCAAGAGACCATGATAATGGCTTTATGCCCTCCATACTAACAAGATCATAAGTGGGCTTTAATCCGACAACCCCGCAACAGGCAGAAGGAACACGAATGGATCCGGCAGTATCGGTCCCAATGGAACCTAAGCAAAGATTAGCCGCCACAGCTGCAGCCGAACCGCCGCTTGAACCACCTGCTGTCCTTTTTTTATCCCATGGATTGATGACATCTCCAAAAAATGGGTTTTGTGACGTAATACCAAAGGCATATTCATACATATTGTTCTTGCCTAAATGAATACTGCCAAACCTTTCTAGAATGTTAACAATTGCTCCGTCCTTTTCAGGAAATCGCTTTTTGTCAATAATCGATCCACTTGTAGTCAGGATGTCTTTTGTATCAATGTTATCCTTAAAGGACAATGGAACTCCCAGAACACCCTTCACACCCTCTGTCATCATTCTTCTTTCCACTTTCTCTGCCTGTTGTAAAGCTGCCTCTTCTGTAATGGTAATAAAAGAATTGATCCCTTGGTCTAATCGTTTAATTCTCTCCAAATACCATTTGGTCACTTCAACAGGGGAAACTCGTTTCGATTTGTATTCGTCTAATAGCTCTTTGATCGTTCCATACATAATTTTTCCTCCTCTTTTTTATTCAACTATTTCGTTTACTTTATCACACGAAAAAGATCTTGTATTGTAAATTTTTTCTTTTGTAACGGGCGGCTGTGCATCAAAAAAAGCACCATCAACGGTGCTCAAGAATCGTGTCATATGCCACTATGTCAGCTTCAAGTTATTTTATTTCTTTTATAAAGTCATCGACATTGTGAAACGTCGAAATGGAAAAATCCACACATTATAGACTTATCCGTTTCTATCTATTTGACAAAAAATTAAAGAACCGTTCCCTAACTAAGGAAACCGGCTTAAGCTTGGCAGTGGTGAGCCATACGAACGTTATTGGTGATTTATCTGTATGGTTTAATTACTGGAGTAAGGGTGAGTGACAGACTGCATTGTATAATCGGGCCATTTAAATTGAATAAGAATACACATAAGTCGATTTCCCAACGTAAAGGAAATCGACTTTTTTTGATTGAATTTAGCTTACGTTCCTTTGATGAATTTTAAAATAGCTGTTGACTATTCAGTTGAACTGTAATAACTTATTATTAAGTTGAACTATATAGTTAAACTGAATAGAGGGTGAGAGTATGAAACATAAATTATTGCCGTTGTCTGAAACCATGCATTATATTTTATTAGCTCTACGTGAGCCACTCCACGGCTATGCTGTTATGCAGAAGATAGAACACATAAGTAATGGTACCGTTATTTTAGCTGCTGGTACATTATACGGTGCGATTGAAAACTTGAATAAACATGGTTGGATCGAAGCTGTTGGAAATTCAGGCCGGAGAAAAATGTATATGATAACGACAGAAGGAAGCGCCGTTTTGAAAATGGAACAGGAAAGACTATTGCATATTTTATCCTTGTATGAAGGAAGTGAATCAAATGAAGAAGTTTAACGTTTTCTTTACTATTGAAAAAGAAGAGCAATGGCTGAACGAGCAATTACAGAAAGGCTATCGCTGTACAAATATTAGTGGATTAGGAATATACACTTTCGAAAAAACTGAAAAGAGATATGTTATGCGACTTGATTATCAAGATTATTTACCTAAGAAAAAGCTCATGGAATACAAAGGGATATATGAGGATTTCGGTTGGAACTATATAAAGGGTTCCTGGCTTAGTGGAATACGATATTGGCAAAAAGAAAATGATGCTCAAAATGAAATTTTCTCTGATCGCGAATCTAAGGGTCATTATTATAAAAGAATAAGGGGCTATTCCTTTTGGTTGGGTATGATGTTTCTGGCTTATTCTTTTATGTACTACAGGGATTCGACATTATATCATGAAGGTCTTTGGAGTATGGAGAAAGCACTATTTTGGAAAGCATTTTTATTTGAAACTCCATTTGTTCTTTTGAAGTTGTTTCCCGCACTTATGGTTGTTTTTTTAGGTAGAAGTTACTATAAAGCGAATCAAAAGTATTCAATATTAAAAGAAAAATAGTAGGAGGAATTCAAGGGAAAACAAGGATATGCCTGCTCAATGCCAGCATGAAAACGTAAGGTTATTATTTGTTTAGAATCACTTGAACATTAATCACAACTCTAAAAACACCAGCACAACACCTATAAAATATTTACCGTTTAAAAGCTGCCTAAAGCCGGGAAGGGTAATACCCTCTATTAATTACATTTTCCTTTTCATTTATCACATCATTCTAACCCTTTGCCAAATCTTCACGATCAACAGCTTCTGGTGGTTGCTCCATCCATCCGTGATCAATCATAATGTTAGCTCCATCTTCAACATATAGGCTAACATCCATTATAAACTTAGCGTACATCGCTCCGATGTCACGTCTTCCGTTGAGAGAGGCACCATTTGCATAAGACCTAATCTTCATGGAAAACATATCTATTTTATGCCATAACATTAATTTGTCTGAAAAAGGAGCAATAGTAGAAACAGACACTAAGTCATCTAAGGATTTTGGAGATGGCAAATTATCCTTATGTAGTTTCTGTGAACAGACTTCTATATGTTTATTGGAAATTTCCTTTCCTCTAATCATGAACTTCTTAACCTTTTCAGTTTTAGCAACTTGACTAAATGCAATTAATAGGGCTTTACTCGTTGCATTATTTTCAGTATTGTCGAAAAGATGTGAAATTTCTAGGGCGTGAAGGGGTCTATTATCTCCAAAAAAACCATGTAAATAGCTTTGTCTCTTAGCAAAATCAATCCTTTTTGGAATAGGAATTTTAGGTGGCTTTACTAAAGCCCCTTTTTCTTCTAATACCTCGTTAATTTGTGTTATAAGTTTTACGGTGGAATCGAGAGTATGAATAAAGAAATCCTTTATATCTTTTCTTGTCACTAAAGGTATGGCAATGGAGTAAATGCTTAATCCTGCTTTAATTGCATATTTTAAGTAGTGAAGATAAAATTCATCTGAAAATAACCTTGGCGCCCCTAAGTTCACATCTTCTTCTGTACATCCAACTGGTAAAGGAAAGTTTTCTTTAACAAGTATTTCTTTAATCCTTTTCACTAGCGACTCACTTAACGATAGGGCATTTTCTATAATCTTTTTTATGTCCTGATCATCAACATGCTGGAGATAATAACTTAGAACACACTTTGCCATAGTATTTCCCTCATAAGTTACCCAAAGTTTACCCATTTCAGCTGATGTTAATTGTTCATTACTATCGTTAGTTTTTATCCCTATTTTTGTGGTTTTGATTCGTTTTACAGGCTCATGTTCCATAGAAATCACTCCTTTTATTGAAATTAATGTCGTTATAGTTTTATCTTTCAAACAAGAAGCTATTCATTTCACAAAAATCATTTAGGTTAGACTAAACAGTGTTTGAAAAATATAGAATCTCTAAACAAACATACAATAAATGGGAATAGATCTTATTAAGATGTGACTCTATTTGATCATCATAGGGCGTACTTTTCTCTTTTACTAAGTATCTGTATTGAGGTATTTGCAGTTTGTGACTTTAGATATAGATGACTTTATTCTTAACTCAGGTGGAGCAGCGTTAGTCTACTTCACTTCATATTTAAAAAATATACTAAGCTGGCTAAGAAAGAAGAAAAGAAAAAAGGTTGGTTAAAGAAAGATCATAAAAATCACGCAGAAATAAATTATGCAGTAAATCTATATAAAGAGGGAGGAATGATTGTAAATCAAATTTGTGAAATGACATTATATAGAAAGCTACCGGAAGAGAACAAATAATCATTTTTTACAGGGAGTAACGAATGATACTGGAATCAGATTCTAATTTCTAGTAATGGTGATTAAATAGGAATTTAATAGAGGGTGATATAAAATATACAAATAGGTGTTAGAGTCTATTCTATTTAAATAGAGGAAAAAATATCTGGAGGGCTAGTGATGGATAATATTTATGTTATTGCTCCTTTCGATTTGACAAAAGAGCAAAAACACTTAATGGAAAAACAGATGGTTGATCGACCTTATAATGTTACTTTCTTAGAAACTTTATTTCCGTATGAGCGAACATTAGAAGAAATCCCTGCATCAGCAAGTGTTATTGTCTCTAGAGGTGGACTTGGTGAATATTTACATACTGAAGCCCAAATCCCCTACGTACATATACCAGTTACTCCGTATGATTTATTACGTGCGGTTTCTCAGGTATATGGGAAGGGATATCGGAAAATAGTTGTTTTAATGTTCGACCAAATAATTAAAGATACAGAAGCATTTTCTTTAGACTTTAAGGATGCAACGGTACAAGTCCTAAGTTATAACCACTCAAAAGAGTTAACTCAATTACTTAAGGATCTAATAAAAACGGAGCAGGTTGATTCGATTATTGGAGATATACGTGCAGTGCTATCTGCTGAAAAAAACAATCTTTATACATATCTTCTGAAATCTGGTCAAGAGTCTTTACAACTAGCATTGGAACAAGCGATACGTACACTTGAATTGAAATATCAAGAGCAAAGCAAACGCAAAGAACTTGAGTTGATTTTATACTCCATGCAGCAAGCCGTTATTGTTGTTGATGAAAAGAACAGGATCAAAACGTTTAATGAGAAGGCAAAAATGATATTTCCGCGCTTGAAGAACTTAGCTCAATCTAATGAATATCGCGAGGTAATTTCGAACGATACCCTTATTCACCATATCGATAATCAAGAAGATCATCGGAATGTACTTATTGAAATTGAAAACCAAAAGGTACTGGTCACAACCTTGATAACCAGAACAAATGGACTGTATGGTGGGGCCGTCCAGATGTTTGAAAAACTTAATGATATTAAACAATTAGAACTGAAAATTCGAAAAGAAGTCTTTAAAAAAGGGTTGATCGCTAAATATACGTTTTCTGACATTATTACTATTAATGATGAAATGAAAAATATAGTAAAAACGGCTGAGGTCTATGCTCCATCAGAAGGTACAGTTCTTATTTATGGTGAAACAGGTACGGGTAAGGAACTATTTGCACAAAGTATTCATAATGCTAGCAACAGACAAAAGAATCCCTTTGTATCATTAAATTGTGGTTCATTAAGTGAACCCTTATTGGAAAGCGAATTATTCGGCTACGAAGAAGGTTCATTCACCGGTGCTAATCGTGGGGGGAGAGCTGGACTTTTAGAGCTGGCGCATGGGGGAACTCTGTTTCTGGATGAAATTAATGAGATGTCTCGTGCCTTTCAAACAAAACTGCTTCGAGTATTGCAAGAGGAAGAAGTAAGACGAGTTGGTGGTAATCGTAATATCCCAGTTGATGTGAGAATTATTTGCGCATCCAATATAACAATAGGAGAACTTATTGAACAAGGGAAGTTTAAAGAAGATCTCTTTTACCGGATATCCACACTGCCTCTTAATATATTGCCTTTACGAGAACGAAAAAACGATATTATACCTCTAACAGTCCATTTTTTAAAGATTGAAATGGATAGGGAAAAACGATATTTGACATGGCAGGACACGTCTTCTTTTTCACCACTTTTATCCTATCCATGGCTGGGGAATGCTCGCGAACTTCAGAATATAATTCGACGTTTAGTCATTACCTATCCTCACTACGAAATTACAAAAGAGGGGTTAGAACAATTTCTCAAAACTTCATTGCCTAAAAGAAAACAAGAAATTCTTATTCCTGTGCTTGACTCCTACAAAGATATGGAAAGAGAGTTGTGGAATAAACTCTATCACCAATTTAATGGTACAAAGAAAGAATTTTGTCAGAAATTCGAAATTAGTGAGACAACATTATGGCGTAAGATTTCAAATATGAAATAGACCATTTCAAATATGAAATGGTCTATTTCTTTTTCTTTTGAATTTTCAACCTTCATGTTTCGAAATTTAATTGTAAAAATTAAATTTCGAAACATGAAAAAAACGGGACGAGCAAGTTTAATATCTATCAAAGATTTCATGAGAAGGGAAAGGGTTGTCGATTTAACTTTTGATTATGATAACGATTGTCACATCAATAAATACCCTTATATGGCACGCGGTGCATGTATTTAAGTAAAGGCTTGGATAGGTATAAAGTTAAATATATCATGAATCGATCTTATCAAAATTTTAACTGCCGGGGATTTTTTAATATTGGTTGGCATGGTTTTTGCATGTATAGAAGTGAGAAATAAAATTTAATTTTTTTCTTGTTAAGTATTAATCAATTATTTAAGGGAGAGATTTCAAAAATGAAAATTGTAGATGTTGTAGAAAGAGCGGTACCGATCAGCAGTAGTATTGCAAACGCTTTTATTGATTTCAGTAAGATGAATGCTTCCATTGTAGCAGTAAAGACTGATGTTATTCGAAACGGTAAGCCGGTAGTTGGCTACGGGTTTAATTCTAATGGTCGTTATGCACCAAGTGGTATTTTAAGAGAAAGATTTATTCCACGTTTATTAGAAGCAAATTCGGAAGATATCATAAATGAATCAGGCACCAACTTCTCGCCTGAAAAGATTTTTGACATTCTAATGTCAAACGAAAAACCAGGAGGTCATGGTGAAAGAACGGTTGCTGTTGGAACACTGGATATGGCTATTTGGGATGCAGTAGCAAAAATTGAGGAGGTACCACTTTATAAACTATTGGCTGATCAATATGGTGACGGAACAATTGACGATAAAGTCTTCGTATATGCAGCAGGTGGATATTACGCTCCAGGTAAAGGTATCCCGGAACTTCAAGATGAAATGAAATCCTATTTAGATATGGGTTATTCCAAAGTGAAAATGAAAGTTGGAGGTGTACCTTTAGAAGAAGACCTAAAGCGGATTGAGGCAATTATTGATGTAGTCGGTACGGGACAGAACCTGCTGGTTGATGTTAACGGCCGATTCAATCTAGAAGAAGCCATTGAATTTGGTAATGCAATAAAGGACTATAACCTATTTTGGTATGAAGAAGTTGGAGATCCTTTAGATTACAAATTACAAGAAGAATTGTCTAAAGTTTATCCGAATGCTATAGCTACTGGTGAAAATCTGTTTTCTTTACAAGATGCTACTAACCTAATCCGTTACGCAGGTATGAATCCGAAAACTGATTTCTTACAATTTGACTGCGCTCTTAGCTATGGTTTAGTGGAATATATGAAAATATTAAACATGTTGGAGGAAAATGGATGGTCTTCTCGTAATTGTATTCCTCATGGTGGTCATCAGATGTCATTAAATATTGCAGCAGGACTGAAATTATATGGTAAC
>NZ_JABMCR010000189.1 GCF_013179555.1 Bacillus haikouensis | reverse complement strand
TCCTTTTCCTGTATCGGGCCATTTAATGGAACATGGGAATTGCTCAGAATCATGATATTTGAAATAATTGGTATTATGCTGAAGAAGAAATTAAATAAATAGAGGTGAATTATTTTATGAAGCGAGTAGATGTCACATATATGCTTCTTTTTGATGAACTGGGCGAGAATGTATTAATGGTAAAAAATATAGGGGAAAACGGTTCTTATTATACACTTCCTGGAGGTGCAGTGGAGCCTGGAGAAACGCTTGAAGAGGCTGCAATTAGAGAAGTTAAGGAAGAGACGGGTTTAGATGTTGAAGTAAGTGATGTTTTTTCTGTAAGTGAGGCGTTTTTTGAGGATAGAGGACACCACGCCGTTTTCTTTACTTTTAGAGGGAAGATAACCGGGGGAGAGATTGCTATAGCTATGCCTGAAGAAATAGAAGAGGTTACTTGGATGAATGTTCAAAATGCGGAAGACTACATTCATATAATAAGCAATACAAAAGGATTAATAAAATGTAACCCATCAGCACCATATTTACTTAGAAAAAGAAGTGATATTACTTCCTAGGGTAAGAGAGGAACTGCTCTTTATTTTCACAATCGGGGTGAATAAAAGTGATATATTTTTATCCTAACTAAAATGGTATGTTTTATAAAAATAGTACAAAAATAGGTGGGGAGAAAAATAATGGAGAAAATTAATTATTCAATTGTGGATGTTTTTTCACAAGGAAAATATACAGGAAATCAACTTGCTGTTTTTAAGAATGCTGAAATCCTTTCAGATATTAAAATGCAACAAATCGCTAAGGAGATTAATTATTCAGAGACTGCTTTTATTTTATCAGACACAAAAAAAAAATAATGGCTATGATGTTCGTATTTTTACACCTAATGAAGAGATACCTTTTGCTGGACACCCGACTTTAGGAACTGCATATATCATTCAAAATGAAATAATAGGGGAACTAACGGAAAAACTTATTTTAAATTTTAAGGCTGGACAGATCCCCGTATCGTTTGATAAACCAGAAAGAATTTTTTGGATGGAACAAAATAGACCCGCATTTGGTCGTATTTTAGATGCAAATAAGGTTTCTGCTGTTTTAAATTTAGATAAGGAGTACATAGATAATAGGTTTCCTATCCAGGAGGTTTCAACAGGACTTCCCGTAATTATTGTCCCTTTAAAATCCTTAGAAGCAAATAAAAAAGTTAGAATGAATAAAGAAAAATACTATGAGCTAATTGAGCATACTGACGCAAAAGCGATTATGGTTTTCTCTCCTGAAACATATAATGTCGATAATCATTTGAATGTTCGAGACTTTGCAGATTATTTTGGTATTCCAGAAGATGCAGCTACTGGAAGTTCTAATGGATGTTTAGCTTCTTACTTAGTAAAATATCGATATTTTGATAAAAGTAAAATTAATCTTCGTGTAGAACAAGGGTATGAAATGAATAGACGATCTTTATTGTTTTTAAAGGCGAATGATGAAAACGGCGAAATCACCGTATTTGTAGGAGGAAAAGTGGAAAAAATTGCTCAGGGCGAATGGCTTCTATAATATTAATCTTCCTTCTCTATTTAGCGAGTACGCTTCTGATTGTGAAAAGTAGTACTTAAACTATTGGGTCCTTTATTTTAATAACTATCTTCAACAGTCGGACGCGATCCTGTTCATTACATGGTAGTAACTCTTGTAGGAGTCGAAAGTTATGGGAAATTATGTAAAATAATTAAGAGGATCTATAGGGACTAAATCTATTATTATAGTAGGATCAACGATTGCCGTAATTAATAAAAAGCAGGAAATATTACTTTAACATCGTCTGATCTTAAAATTGGGATTAACTGGGGGAATGATGGAGCTAGGAGAATCCTTAGAGGAAACTGCCAAAAATTATACGAAGAGACAGGATTGTCAGCAAAGGTTTTTAAGTTTATCGATGTACTTTCCGAACGGATGTATATTATCAATATCCTCAAAAATAGAGGTAATAAAAATGTATGAATTAAGCAAGAGACCGAGAAAAAAGAAATGAAGAATAAGGTATACCTTTATTTGTTTGCTATTGCAGTGATAATTAATACATCTGCAGATTTCTTGGGGTGAACAGAAGTGAGTTCTAGTTTACGTGTTAGTTTTAACCTAGTGTGTTATGGGATAATATTTTACTTCGGCTTACTGAGGAAACTATGGGCTCAGTTTATGATTAAATTTATTATATGGCTAAATATCAATTTGCTAATCATTATAATAGTTTTAAATGTTTTAGGGTTATAGTTAATTCCAAATATCTAATGTTCCTCCATTAAAGGGGGCAATAACAGAAGGTCAATGTGTGATCTCCGCTAATTGCCTTATTCAGTTATTGGGCAGAAATAGAAAGATAAAGAGATATATAGGACTTTCGAAATCTCTTAAAATTGACCCACCAGGGGGGAGGCATGCTTGTCTCAAATGAAATTACCCTGCAGTGAAAACGCGCTAAAACTAGGACCAACTCGGATTGTTCAAATAGCTGAGGTACTTATATAAGCAGTATATACTAAAAGTCCACTTTTCGGCTTAGGGGGGGTTAAAGTTTGCGCCAGAAAATGTAATAAGCTGTGGTCCCAGTATTTCAAGGCTCAACTGTTGTTAATCCTGTTTGTTGTGTACCTCTAACCACAGTGATAGTTACACTGGTTACAAGTGGATTTAACGGTAACTGTACAGCGACAGTTCCGTTAAACACGACTCTTATTTGACCAACAGTGGCTTGTGAAACGTCTAATCCAACTACCCCAAATAAAGAATTGGTGTCATCAAGGATTGGGTAGTTATACTGTTAGCTAGACTGGCATTTTGACTTGTTCGACCGTCTAATTAAATGCCCATAATCTCACCTGCTATATTCTAAAACTCTAAAAATAATATATTTTATGCGAAATAGAATGAAATAACTGTGCTTCTTAAGAAAGCTACACACAACTCACTATGATTAGAGAGCAATTTATCTAAAAGGATTATCGTAAAAAAAATGAAGAGAGTTAACAACCAGATATAGGTTTTTTAACCGCCTAAAGCCCTTATACGTGCAGCTAGTTGATCAAGAGCTTCTTGTGTAGTTGTCGGAATAGGTGGGTCGTAATCTGTAGGAACAGCTGGTGTATAAGCTAGCCCAAAAGCATCATCAACCCTAATTAATGATGTACCCGACCCTACAAGGGTTAACCGAGACCGAATAGGGATCGAATCTACTGTTGCTCTGACTCTTGTAGTTACATTATTAACCCCATTCACAACCAATCTTCCTGAATTAGGAAAAGGATTGAAAATGTTTTCCGTAATAGCAAAACTGGTTAAATTCAAAGGGTCAATTGGGATATGACCAGATTGAACATTAATAATCAAATTGCCATTTATTCCTCCACCTACTAAATTAACTTGAGTATCTGTAGTTGCTTGAGAATTAATCGTTATATTCCCACCAGAAACGAAAGAAGAAAACATTATCATGTTAATTCCGTTTTGTGTGTATCCGCTAGATAGTCTTGAGTCACGGATAGTGACTTGATTAACAGAAGTGGTTAATGCAGTGAATGTTGGAGAAGGACTTATATCAACACTTACAAAGAATAACTTACCACTGAAACTACTAGCTGTTGCAAAGTTAAAATCGAGAGGTCCACTTAACAAAATAAGATCCATAAATCCAGACCTATTATCATTTTGAAACCCAGATTCAGACCAGGATGGGTCATTAAGATCAAATGGTATGGATAATCTAGTTAATAAAGAACTGGTTCCAACCAATTGAACGTTTGCTTTTAAATGAATTAATGGTTCTGTAAAACTTCCTGGTCCAATGGAAATAGCATATCGTTTAGTTGGAGAAGCATCTGTTATAGATGCCATTGCTGCAGTGACGGTGAAAAATGGATTGCATTCGCTGCCGTCTGCAGTCGCATCATTACCAGCCTTATTTACATACACAACTTGAGTTGCTATCGGTGGAGGTTCTATACAGCAGCCTTCAGCAAAATAGAGATCGATAATAAATTGTAAACCAGCTGGATTATTCACACTAGATGGATTAGAAGAATAAATAGGTTGTTGCAGGTAATTGGTTGCCACAAAGGACACAACGATTTTGAATGTTCTAGGGATAGATGGTAGACTTTGCGGAATTGTAAAACGAGTGGAATACACACGAATGTCCTCAAAGGTAAAAGGCGGGCCATCGATTGTTAATCCGACTGCAGGATTATTCGGATCTCCTGCTATCATCAAAAACTCTCCTAACCCAGACGGTTGAGGGATTGTTTTTACAAAGCTACCACCATCAATTTCTTCAAAAAGTTCAATTTTTGCTCCCATGGCATTATCGGCAAACGCATCTAAAGACACGCTAAATGACGCAGTTTGACCGGCAGGGACTGTAAACTGCTCAGAAGCTATAGCAAAGGCTACTGTTTGGCCATCTGATGTAGGTTGATTCCAAATATATTCAGGGTTCGGCACGGACCCAAAAGGGGAGAAAGGTTGTGCGGTTGTATCATTATCAAATTTTTGTAAAGAAGGCCAAGTAGGGGGATTAACACGGCGGTCAAGCGTCTGGATGATTTCCTGTATTGTTTGCTGCATTCATTGCAGCTTGATCCCTATCAGCACCAAGAAATACATCCTCAATATTACTTACAAGCCTTTGAAAAGGAGAAATAGACATAATTTGTCACCACTTTCATTAATAGTTTTTACAATCAAAATTGTATCTATGGATAGATTCAGCAAAAATTTAATACATAAGCTGTGTAGATGCTAATTCTGCGCTTTGCTAGTTGCCATCCTGCTATATATTCTATGAACATGTTGGACTGGCTGCCTGTACTAATTCCCAGGAATTATCCTCTTTCTTCCTCAAAATTGCTGAATAAGGCTACTGCCCTGAGCTGTTCATGTAAAAGAATCAAGAGTTCCTTTTTCCTTCTTGAACCAAACTTTATTTGTCATACCTATTTCTTGTGAAGAAGCATTAGGTTTTTTAATTTCGCTAACAAGCAATATTTATTCTCCAATTATTTCTTTAACGGGCAAATTAATTGAATAATGGTTATGTATTTTAGAACAATGCATATTTCATTCTTTAGAATGAAAAAAGTTACAGCGTTTGCCCGAAGTAACAAGTACATTAATTTAATAAACTGAGGATATCAAATTAATAAATTGAGACTTTTTAAAAACAATTAATTCAAGGAGGTTATTTAAATGAAATCAAATAATTCTATAGTGTGGATTAATGTATTTACTGCGAAACCAGGCAAACTAGATGAATTGGTCAATATCCAAGCTGAAGAATTACTTAACTTTAAGGATAATGGTGTTCCTGGTTGGATTAGTAGTCGTTGGCATCGGTCTGTAGATAGTAACAAAGCAATTATGATAACTACCTTTGAGAGTATTGAATTTCATAAAAGTTGGTTAGAAAAAACTGACTTCTCGGAACACCTAAACAAAATTAAACATCTAATTGAAGGAGCAGAAGGTGGGTACTACACATTGGTGGAAAGCATTGACAACTTGTAAATCGCTAACATATAAACATAAAAAGGGATCCTCTTGTGCCCTCCTGTAACACATTTTTTATTGATATCAAATTCTCTTTCACTAGTCAGCTATACGACTCTGATGTAATAACTAAGTCCTTTCGCCTATATACACTTAGCAAAATAGGTTATCTTTTCAGACAGAATTGAATTATTCAACTAAAGTGCGCGATTATTTAACATCGCGCTTTTTTTGCGGAATAAAATCTTTGTAAGGATTAAATGTTCTTGAAATATTGGTATTAAGTTGAAGGACAGGATAGCGAAATAAGATTAAACAAGATATTAACGTTTTGATATAGAATTTATGGGTTAACTGGGCGTTATAAAGGGTGAAACAACTTGGAATTTTTATTTACAGTAGGAATTATTATAGGTATAGGTATTCTTATTTTCTTCCTTGCTTACATAAATGTTACAAGGAAGAATTTAAAAGATAAAAAGAATGATAAATAAAAGGTGGATTACTACTAGGAGCTAAAGCGGCAGTTTAATGGAATAAGGGATTAAATGAAATACTGGTCAGCATTCAATCGTCACACAAAAGAGGAGGTGTTTATAATTTGAGTTTCAAAATGATCTTTTTGTACATCTTATCGTTTATTGGGTTCTATGTTGGCTTTATTCTGCTCGCTTCCCTTGCAGAAAATTATGATATCTCCTACTTGTACGTTGTCAATGTAAAAGAGGGTGGGGTAGATATTTTCCCAACGATAAATCCTTTCATAATTATGTTTTTATATGTATTGGGTTCTCATAAATTGATTTCTAGAATGAAAGTGAAGTGAAAAACTATAATAAAATTAACGCAAGGACATATCTTACATTTCATTTAAGGGCAATAACTGAAGATTAGCTAATTGATCCGGCTATTGCCCTTCTTCAATTATTGGGGCAGGTTAATTGAGGAAAAGAGGCAATTTGAGGGGGAGAAAATGAAGAAGTTAATACAAAGTGTATTACTTTTACAAGTCCTTTGGTTTGTAATGTTTTTCACCAATTTTCTTGGATTTTTAGGGTCCAGAAGTGAGTTATGGCAAGATATAGTGTGGCTAGGGATACCAGCAATAAGTATTATTATTTCATTAGTATTTTTAATCAGAAAGCGTTTCCCTGTTTTAACGATAATGACAATTGCTTTATCTTTACTAATTATTTCCTTTTGGCTTTTAATATCTGGAATAAGTCAAATGTAATAAAGAAACTCAATTTTCAACTAACGGGGGCGTTTATTAAAGAACGCGTCCTTTTCCTATATTGACCATTTAATGGAAGACCCCTATTACTTAAATATGCTCATGCCCCCCAATCAGATAAAGACAAATTAAATAAAAAAGAGGCGGTTATCATGAACTAACACCCCTCTTTGTTGGAGAAAATGATTATAATCTAAAGCCTGATAAAAAGGTTAAAAACTCTTTTTGTTCTTTATGTAAATACTTCATCATTGCATAAATTTTCGCCTTGGGTAATTCGAAAGTATGAGTCTGAACTTCCAGAAGTCTGCCCTCCAGCAACTCCCTTCTTACTGTTGATGATGGAAGGTAGGAAACACCCAGCCCTTCTATGATAAACCGCTTAGTAATGTGAATCTGCGAGACCTGCATCATTCTGGTAGATGGATAGTATAGCTTTACAGTATTACATAAGTCATTCCAGTAGTCGGGGTGATTATGAGTTAAAAGGTAATTGGAGGTTAAGAGTTCTTCCTCTTCTAAAGGAAGAGCTGATTCAAAGTCTCTTCCATCATGTGGAGCCACAAGTATAACCTTATCAGTATAAAGCAGTTCACTCTCCAGTCCGGGGTGATAAGTTGGCAGACAAGATAAGCCTATATCCACCTGTTCTTCAACCACAGCCTTCTCGATCTCCTCTGATTCTATTATTTTCACCGATATCTCTACCTCAGGGTGGTTTTTTAAGTATTGCTTTAATACATAAGGAAGTACATTATCAGCTATCAAAGGAGATATAGCAATAGTTAGCTTAGAAGTATAACCTTGACTGAATGAATGCAATTTAACAATCCCATCTTCATGAAGATTCAGTAACTGCCGGGCATGTTCCAAGTAAAATCTCCCGGAATCTGTCAGCTTTATTTTCTTTCCGCTTCTGTCAAATAATGAAACACCCAGCTCTTGTTCTAATTGTTTGATATGTACAGTAACAGTAGGTTGGGAAATGAAAAGTATCTCAGCTGTCTTTCTGAAATTATTGCAATGGGCTGCTGTTATAAAGGTTCTTAGTAAATTCAGTTCCATAAAAACTCACCTTCTTATTAACATTCTTAATCAATCTATTTAAAAATATTTAATTTTCTTAATAATTCTATTATTATACAATAATTGTAATTACTTATAAAGGGGATGAGGAAATGTTTAAAGAGGGATTAAAAGGAATCGTCGCTGCACGAACTAAGATTAGTCATATTGATGGAGAGCAAGGGGTATTGATTTACAGAGGTCATGAAATTCGTGATTTAGCTAAAAGTTTAACCTTTGAAGAAGCAGCCTATTTACTGTGGTATGGATATTTACCATCAGGAGAAGAAGCAAGAGAATTAAAAATCCAAATGTCCAGCAATCGATACATTTCACAGGCAATGAAAGACATCATCAGGCACCTTCCAGTTGATATGGATATGATGAGTGTATTAAGGACAGCACTATCAGCTGAGGGTT
>NZ_JABMCR010000188.1 GCF_013179555.1 Bacillus haikouensis | reverse complement strand
GGGCATTTACAAGGAATTAGGTTTAAAACAGTTAAAGCTTGTCATCAACAGTCTTGGGGATTCCGGAAGCAGAAATGCACACAGGGAGGCCCTGATCAATCACTTTAAGCCAAGGATAGGTGAGTTCTGCGGAGACTGCCAAAACAGGCTGGAAAAGAATCCATTGAGAATACTGGATTGTAAGAAGGACCGTGATCATGAATTGATGTCATCGGCTCCATCAATCCTTGAGTATTTAAATGATGAATCCAGAGAGTACTTTGAAAAAGTCCAGCGCTACCTGAGAGACATGGATGTGGAATTTGAGGTGGACCCCACTCTTGTGAGAGGGCTTGATTATTACAATCACACAGCTTTTGAAATCATGAGTAATGCTGAAGGCTTCGGAGCGATCACGACGCTTTGCGGAGGTGGCCGTTACAACGGGCTGGTGGAAGAAATCGGCGGACCGGAAACACCTGGAATCGGCTTCGCGTTCAGTATTGAAAGATTACTGTCAGCCTTGGAAGCTGAAGGAGTCAATCTTCCGATCAATGAAGGAATTGATCTGTTTATCGTTTCGCTTGGTGATGAAGCCAAGGATTATGCAGTGAAACTTCTTCACCTCGTCAGAAGGGAAGGGATTGTTTCCGAGAAAGATTATCTGGACAGGAAGCTGAAAGCCCAGTTCAAAGCAGCAGACCGATGCAAGGCGAAGTATGTTGCAGTGATCGGTGAAAATGAGCTTAAGGAAAACAAGATCAATCTGAAAGATATGGCAACAGGAGAACAAGAAGAGGTAAATCTTGATCAGTTCGTCGATAGAATGAGAGGAAAGTTAACCAAATAGAAGATGAAGGAATTCATCAAGGAGGAGAACAGGATGACAAAAAGAACAGCTTACTGTGGTGAAATAACAGAGGCATTCATCGGTGAAAAAGTGATCATCAAGGGATGGGTCCAGAAGAGGAGAGATTTGGGAGGCTTGATCTTCATCGATCTCAGGGACAGGGAAGGAATCGTGCAGGCGGTATTCAACCCCGATCTCTCAGAAGAAGCGCTCGCTCTTGCAGAGAAGATCCGCAATGAATATGTATTGAGTGTTACCGGTACCGTAGTGGAAAGAGGAGAAGGTACAGTCAATCCTAATTTAAGAACAGGAAAGGTCGAAGTCCAGGTTGAGAAGGTAGAAATCATAAACGAAGCAAAAACACCGCCATTTATGATTGATGACCAAATGGAAGTATCGGAAGATGTCCGTTTGAAATATCGCTATATCGATCTTCGGCGCTCTGTCATGGCTGATACCTTTAAAATGCGTCACAATGTAACGACGTCTTTCCGTTCATTCTTAAACGATAATGGATTTTTGGATGTAGAGACACCAATCCTGACAAAGAGCACTCCTGAAGGTGCACGCGATTATTTAGTGCCAAGCCGTGTTCATCCGGGAGAATTCTACGCGCTGCCTCAGTCTCCACAGATTTTCAAGCAGCTGCTGATGGTTTCCGGATTTGATCGTTATTATCAAATTGCACGTTGTTTCCGCGATGAGGATCTTCGTGCCGACCGTCAGCCTGAATTCACTCAGATTGATATGGAAATGAGCTTCATGGATAAAGAAGAAATCATCGCGCTTGTCGAAGACATGATGAAGAAACTGATGAATGATGTAAAAGGTTTAACGGTTGAAACACCATTCCCGCAAATGACGTATGACGATGCCATGAGCCGATATGGATCGGATAAACCGGATACACGCTTTGCAATGGAACTGATTGATGTGTCTGAAATCGTGAAGGATTCAGGGTTCAAAGTATTCTCCGGCGCGGTGGCGAATGGAGGACAAGTCAAGTTAATCAATGTTAAAGGGGCAGCGACGAACTATTCCCGTAAAGACATTGATTCATTGACCGAATTCGTTTCCCGCTACGGCGCAAAAGGGCTTGCCTGGTTGAAAGTAGAAGAAGAAGGCTTGAAAGGTCCGATTTCAAAATTCGTTACCGGGGAAGATGCGTCCCAGATTTCTGCTGAAACTGCTGCCGAGGCAGGGGATCTGCTTTTATTCGTTGCAGACAGAAAATCAGTTGTAGCGGATGCGTTGGGTGCTCTCCGTATGAAATTAGGTAAAGAGCTTAAACTGATCGATGAGAGCAAGTATAATTTCCTTTGGGTGACTGACTGGCCTTTGCTTGAGTTCGACGAAGATGAGAACCGTTATTATGCAGCACACCATCCGTTTACTATGCCAGTCCGTGAAGATATCGAAAAATTCGAGTCCAATCCGGCGGAGGTTCGTGCTGAAGCATATGACCTTGTTCTCAATGGATATGAACTGGGCGGGGGATCACTTAGAATCTATGAACGAGATATTCAAGAAAAGATGTTCAAGGTTCTGGGATTCTCCAAAGAAGAAGCAGTGGAACAATTTGGATTCTTATTGGAAGCATTCGAATATGGCACGCCTCCTCATGGCGGAATCGCTTTAGGATTGGATCGCCTGGTTATGCTGCTTGCTGGCCGTACGAACCTGCGGGATACCATCGCATTCCCTAAAACGGCAAGTGCAAGCTGTTTACTGACGGAAGCTCCGGGCAGTGTAAATGAAGCCCAATTAAAGGAATTATCTTTGTCGCTTGATTTGAAGAATGAGTAAAAATTCCTAATGGTAGTTCATTGAAAATTCAAAATTCTTATGGTATGATTTAAACAATCACAAACGAGTCCTGATGTGTACGACGTTAACCCTGACAGTTTTGACCGAACAATTAAAACTTTGGGAGTTTGTCGTTTCTGTTACGCGTTCATGCCTCTTCTGAGGACTAACAACTAGCAGAGCAAAGCACCCACCTGCCGAGAGCGGGTTCAAAACGAAGGAATCGCAGCGGCGGCACGATTGGGACTCGTTCATAAATCTTAAAACCTTATATGAGTATATAAAACCGGGCTGGAACGATGCCTGGTTTTTTTGGTCATTTTAAAGACAGATTAGGCTGATTTTGGTTTATGGTAAAACATGAAATTGACCATTTTTTAGAGAAGGTCGTTATGATTATATTTATTTTTGTATTAAAACTGGTTCAAGCTGTTGATTGGAGTTCAAGACGAATACTCTTGCGGGAGAAGCTGCTAATGTGAGACTTGTCCAGCTCCGGGGCTTAGAGGCACATGTCATAAGCCAAACCGACCAAGAAGGTAAAGAACGCCTTCATGTCCGGTTCGTCTTATGCCACCCGCCTCTGAGCAAAGCCCCTCCGCTTTTCGATTGTCCAGCTCCGGCGGCTAGCCCCTCGAGGTCATAAGCTAAATGGTCCAAGAAGGCAAAGGAGGCCTTCCCGGCCCATTCATCTTATGCTTATCGGGGCTGAGCGAAGTCTTGCAAGGGAAAAGCGGCGTTTAAAAGGCATCTGATTCATCAGAAAAGATTTCAAGTTGATTTTCCACCTGCTATCCTTTATTCTAATTCAGTATAAACCTAGACGAATACTTATAATGGAGTTGATTGAATTGCTACACCAGTTTTCCAGAAATGAATTAGCGATCGGAAAGGAAGGCCTCACTACCCTGAAAAACAGCACGGTTGCAGTGCTCGGAATCGGAGGAGTGGGTTCCTTTGCGGCAGAGGCATTGGCACGATCAGGTGTAGGACGTCTTTTATTGGTGGATAAAGACAACGTGGACATTACAAATGTAAACCGCCAGATCCATGCACTTCTATCCACTGTCGGGCAGCCAAAGGCAGATTTGATGCGCGATCGCATTAAAGATATTAACCCTGAGTGTGAAGTAATTTCACTGAAAATGTTTTATACCGAAGAAACATATGAAGAGTTCTTTCGTTACGGAATTGACTATGTAATTGATGCTTCTGACACGATTTCATATAAAATACATTTAATGAAAGAGTGCTTGAGAAGAGATATACCCTTGATTTCAAGCATGGGTGCGGCAAATAAAACCGATCCCACCCGTTTCCAGATTGCCGATATCAGCAAAACCCACACTGATCCGATTGCCAAGGTCATCCGTACCCGATTGAAAAAAGAGGGAATCAGGAAAGGTGTAACTGTGGTGTTCTCTGATGAAAGTCCGATTGTCATCCGTGAAGATGTACGTAAGGAAGTCGGCAAAGACGACGCGAAGATCAGGAAAGCACAGCTTCCTCCGTCATCCAATGCATTTGTCCCATCTGTTGCAGGATTGATACAGGCAAGTTATGTAGTGAATCAACTATTGAAGGATATCGAAATCAAAAGAGTAAAGGATAAATAGAGAGAGAAGGGCCAGTCTCATTGGACTGGCCTTTTTAATGTGGAATCAATGTATGGTAGGTTTTTTGGACGTACACTCCGAATAGTTCTCTGCTTCCTTGATTATAGACATTAATTGCCGAAGCTTCTTCTGTTGCTCCGAAAGCTTTGAATACCTTTCCTTCAATCTCTTCTGAACGAGAAGGAGCTCGTGTTTTTCTTTTTTTAAGATTTTATTTTCCTCTAACAGCGTTTTCTGCTTTCGAGTCCTGTCATTTAGAAAATGGATGCAATCTTCGAGATTGATATCAGAAGGCTTACTGGATATGGATAATTTATTTCTGTTCGCATAATAGTGGTGGGAGCAAGTGGCCGGAGTTCGGTTTATTTTTGCAGAAACTTCTTCAAATGCTGCTTTTTTTGAAAGTCCTTTATCCATATAAGACTGGACGATTTCCATTAGTAGCATCTCCTCTGATTCTTTCCAGCCTCTTTTCGAAGATTTCATTCGTCCTCACCCCTCCATCTGGTCTTTCCTATAGCTTTACACAACCATCAAAATAAATGAACCCATTTTTTGTTAATAAATGATTGACTGATATTCGTGTTTTAGTGTACTATCTAACTAGAACACTAAAACACTTTAGGGAGTGTGGAATATGAGTGCTTTTAAAGGCCTTCTATGGAAAGATTTTCACATATCAAGAATTTGGTTTTACGGATGGATCGCCATTATTTTATTTATCTACGCACTGGGGCTGATTCTTGGCAGGGTGAGTGGGGAACCGGCAATTGTGATCGTGTTCATTATCATGCTTGGAATCTTTCACCTGGCTGTGATGCCGGTCATCGTTTTCTCCATGCTCAGGATGGAGGGGAAGACACAGCTATGGCTTCACAGTCCCCAAAGTGGATTTAAACTTATCATTCCCAAGCTGATCATGGCCATTATTTATTCAACATTGTCTTTTTTGCTAGTGGATATTCTTGGGGCAGTCAGTTTAATGAGTCTGCCGGAAGGAACGTTTTTTCCATATTTGCCCGTCAAAGAGGGGATTTTATTCAATCTTGGAATCACTGTCGCAGCGTTTAACTTTTCAATTTGGATATTCTTTTTTTGGACCTTTTACCATGCACTGGGAAAATTCCCTGCCATAAAAAACATTAGGTGGCTATTCATTATAGGGTTCATCGTTGTCTATCAGGGTATCACAGCGATATTAATGAGCATTAAGTGGGTGCAGAGGCTGTTTGAATCATGGACGATCAAGATACCTGAAGGGCTTGCTTTTACAGCGGGACAAGGGAATGCAGGTGTGAGGTTTTATGATGAGGGCATTCCATTTCCTGTTCTGCCTTTCGCATTTGAAGGACTCGTTATGATCACTCTGTTTATTATTTCCTGCCGGTTATTAGACCGTAAAGTAGAGGTGTGAGGAATGACGGAAGAATATACAGCATCTAAACCGATATACGTTCAGATTGCAGACCGTATCGTTCGGGAAATCGTAAGAAAGGAATTGCGGCCGGGAGAAAAGCTCCCATCAGTCAGGGAAATGGCGATTCAATCCGGGGTGAATCCGAATACCATTCAAAGGACTTACAGTGAGTTGGAAAGGATGGAGATTGTGGAGACAAGGAGAGGGCAGGGAACCTTTGTAACGGAAAATCAAGAGATGCTTTCAGTAATGAATGAAAAGGTTCAAAGGGAAATAGTGGAGCAATTCATCAGAAACATGAAAGAACTTGGCTTTTCCAAAAACCAGATGATTGAAAGCCTTGAGAAGTTTCAGGATGAATAGAAGAAAAGGGGGGGGAATATGAATATGATCCGTTTTCACAATGTAACCAAGAAATACGGTCACGAGACTGCTCTGGAACATACGTCGATTCAGTTTAAGAAAGGAAAAATATACGGTCTGCTTGGACCGAATGGAAGCGGTAAATCGACCACTTTGAAAATGGTTGCCGGTCTTGTGCTTCCAAGCAGCGGGGAAGTGATGTTCAAAGGCATGCAAGTAACCAGGAAGATAGCTGACAAAGTTTCATATCTGACTGAACTGGATATGTTTTATGAAGCATTCACGGTTGAAGGTATGATCCGCTTCTACGCTTCTCAATTCGAAGACTTCGATTTAGAAAAGGCAAATGAACTGACAGCGTTCATGAATCTGGATGCAAATAAAAAAATTAAACATTTATCAAAGGGAAATCGCGGAAGATTGAAACTTATTCTGACCTTGTCACGTAATACAGAGGTACTTCTTTTGGATGAACCGTTTTCAGGATTGGATCCGATGGTTAGGGATTCTATCGTGAAGAGCTTGATTTCATATATCGATTTCGGAAATCAGACGGTGATCATCGCCACGCATGAAATTGATGAGATCGAAGCGATCCTGGATGAAGCATATATCATCCATGACGGAAAGATCGAGGGACATTGCGAGGTGGAGAAGCTGAGAGAAGAGGAAGGTTTATCGGTTCTGCAATGGTTGAAAAAAACAACAGCTGGAGGGAAAAGAGAAGAATGAATACAATTGTGAAGTTACAAAATGTATCAAAGGTCATTAAAGGAAAAAAGATAATAGATGATCTTTCCTTTGATGTGTTCGAAGGTGAAGTATTTGGATTTCTTGGTCCGAATGGAGCGGGAAAGACGACCACCATCAGGATGATCGTGGGATTGATGAATATCACTGAAGGAGACGTTGTCATCTCGGGCAAGAGCATCAAAAAAGATTTCGAAGGAGCGATTGCTTCGGTTGGAGCGATTGTCGAGAATCCCGAGCTTTATAAATTCATGTCAGGATATAAAAACCTCCAGCATTTCGCCCGTATGCAAAAAGGGATTACGAAAGAGAGGATAAATGAAGTTGTCGAATTGGTCGGCTTGACAGACAGGATCCATGATAAGGTAAAAACGTATTCGCTTGGTATGAGACAGCGTTTAGGACTCGCCCAGTGCCTGCTGCACAGACCGAAAATCCTTATTCTGGATGAACCGACGAATGGTCTGGATCCTGCCGGTATCCGTGAAATACGTGCTTACATCAGGAAGCTTGCACAAGAACAGGGGATGGCTGTCATTGTCTCAAGTCACCTGCTTTCCGAAATGGAAATGATGTGCGACAGGATCGGAATCATCCAAAAAGGGAAACTGGTCGATGTGCAGAATGTACGTGATTTTGTGGATGGAGAGGAGCTCGTTTATCAATTTGAAGTGGATGATGAGAAGAAGGCAAATGAAGTCATGAACGTCTTCACGCCTGCCCTTCCATTCGAAGTGAAGGGCAACAAGCTGCAAGTGGGGCTAATGAAGGAACAAGTCCCTCAGCTGATTAAATCATTCGTAGAAGATGGAGTGGAAATTTACAGTGTTATGCCGGTAGCAAAAACATTGGAAGACCGCTTCCTGGAAATCACAAATGAGAAAGGAGAAGTACTGCATGCTTAATCTGATAAAGAATGAGTGGATGAAAATATTTAAGCGGGTCGGCACTTATGTGATGCTTGGTCTGCTGATCCTTGTCATCGGAATCGTCGGAGCGTTTGAGAAATATGAGGATTCCAGAGCGAAGGATACAGAGAATTGGAAGCAGGAGCTTTCCATGCAGGTAGAAGGGGATAAGAAGGCATTATCCGAAGGGCAGATGGATCGTTTAAGCACTTCGATGATCGAAAGAAACATTGCCCTCAACGAGTACAGGATTGAAAACGATATTGCACCGAAAACAAAAGAAACAGTATGGACCTTTGTAGAAACGAATGGTTTTGCAGTGACGCTGGTCGGCCTATTCGCCATCATCGTCGCAGCAGGGATCGTCGCCAGTGAATTTTCATGGGGAACAATTAAGCTCTTATTGATTCGGCCGATTTCCAGAACGAAGATTTTGATTTCGAAATATATTACAGTCATCCTGTATGGGGGGACGCTGCTTGGAGTTCTTTTCGCCGTATCCTTCCTGGTTGGACTGATTCTCTTCGGTGGCACAGACCAATCCGTCCATCTTGCTTATATCGACGGTAAAGTCGTCGAACAGAACATTGTCGGATA
>NZ_JABMCR010000187.1 GCF_013179555.1 Bacillus haikouensis | reverse complement strand
TCGGAAATCGCTTCCTGAGCGAGCTTCAGGGATGTCTCCTCGTCTTTATGCAGCAGCGGCAGCAGTGTTTCCGCAAAACGCGCCAGGTTCCAACCTGCAATCGGCGGCTGATTTCCATATGCATAGCGGCCCCCGGTATCAATTGAACTGAAAACGGTCTCAGGGTCGAATGTATCCATAAATGCACAAGGACCGTAGTCGATTGTTTCGCCGCTTATCGTCATATTATCTGTGTTCATCACACCATGAATAAAGCCCGCCAGCTGCCATTTGGCAACCAGAGCTGCCTGACGCTTAATCACTTCTTCCAGTAAAAACAAATAACGGTTCCCCGCTTGCAGTGCATCCGGATAGTGACGTTCGATCGCGTAATCAGCCAGTGCACGGAGGTCTTCCACAGAGCCGAACCTTGCAGCATATTGAAACGTTCCTACACGAAGATGACTCGAAGCGGTACGAGTCAAGACCGCTCCCGGCAAGGTGGTCTCACGGATGATCACTTCACCCGTCGTCACCACTGCCAGGCTGCGCGTCGTAGGGATGCCAAGCGCATGCATCGCATCACTTATGATGTATTCACGAAGCATCGGACCAAGTGCCGCACGGCCGTCCCCGCCACGGGAGTATGGTGTCCTGCCCGAACCCTTAAGCTGTATATCATAACGTTCTTTTGAAGGGGTGATCTGCTCGCCCAGCAAGATTGCACGGCCGTCCCCAAGCATATTGAAATGCCCGAATTGGTGCCCGGCGTATGCCTGCGCAAGAGGAGATCCGCCCTCCGGAACCTCATTCCCTGCAAGAACACGAATGCCCTCTTCCCTCTGCAGGGCACTTCTTTCCAAACCAAGTTTTTCTGCCAGCTGACCGTTCAGAATCACCAATTCCGGTGCCTCGACAGGGTTTAATTCCAGATTTGTATAAAATGCTTCCGGCAAGCGATTATAACTGTTATTAAGATTCCATCCCGTTTTTGACATGGTATCCCTTCTTTCTTTTGAATTTATGAAAGTCAATGGAATTGATACGATTTATAGTTCCATACTAACACAATCCCATACGTAAATTCGTCTTCCTCACTGTCGCATTCCCGAAACTCCCAACCTTCAATATTCCTGAAAGTGAGGTAAAATAGATCCATGAGTCAAGTTTCTGACAATTCGCTTTTAGAGAGGGGAAAATATATGAATGTACTCGAAACAGAGCGGCTGATTCTCCGCTGGGCAGAAGAGGAAGATTCAGATTTTATTTACAAACTGCTGAATGAACCTGGATGGCTGAAGTATATAGGAGATAAAGGGATACAAACATTGGAAGATGCCGCGGCGTACATCAGGAACGGACCTTGTGCGATGTACGAGCGGGAAGGGTTCGGGCTTTTCGTCACCGAACTCAAAGAAAATCATGTGCCGGTCGGATTGTGCGGACTGATTAAACGGGAAGGACTTGAAGATGTCGACATCGGCTTTGCCTTTCTTGCTGATCATCAATCACGCGGTTATGCTCTTGAGGCGGCAGCAGGAACGGTTAGGTTAGCAAAAAAAATCGGAATGGATCGACTCGTTGCCATCACCACAAAGGATAACCACTCTTCCTCTTCCTCAAGTCTATTGGAGAAGCTCGGAATGAAGCCGGATGGGCATGTGACCCTGCCCAATGATACAGTCGAACTGAAGAAATATGCGATAAAATTATAACACCTTAAATTCCCGGCTTTCTTCTCTTAAAGAAGGCCCGTCCCGGTCTGCATTAATGTATTAACGCAGCAAGGGACGGGCCTTTCATTTATTTCGCTTCTAAACGGCTGATGCGGTCATCCAGATCCGGGTGTGTGGAGAAGATGGCTGATTTTCTTCGGCCGTTGATCTTCAATGTAGAAATCGCCGTGTCATCCTCGCCTCTCATACGGTTTGAGTAAGCTTTCAGCGAGCGTAAGGCATGGACCATTTTATCCTTGCCCGCAAGATCTGCCCCGCCGCGGTCAGCGTGAAATTCACGATAGCGTGAGTACGCAAAGACGACTAAACTACCAAGAATCGAAAACACGATTTGGAACAAAATGACGGCAATGAAATGAACGATCGGCGCCATTTCTTCCTTTACGAAACGGGAAGCGATCCACGCTGCGATTCTTGATAAGAATACGACAAATGTGTTGACCACACCTTGCAGCAGTGTCATCGTCACCATATCACCATTGGCAATATGGGCCACTTCATGGGCAATTACGCCTTCCACTGCATCGTCATCCATTTCGTTCAATAAACCGGTTGAAACCGCAACGAGTGAACGTTTCTTCGACGGACCGGTTGCAAATGCATTCACTTCCCTGGAATTATAAATCCCCACTTCCGGCATATGCATTAAACCTGCAGCCTTCGATAAACGATGCACCTTGTCGACGATATCCTGTTCCGCGGCAGACAACGCACGACTTGGATCCAAGACACGTACATTCATCATTTTCTTGGCCATCCAGCGGGACATCGCCAATGAGATGAAAGAGCCCGCAAAACCAATGATTGCACTAAAGATCAGCAAGGCACCAAAATCTATTCCACCTGAAGCATTGATATAATTTCCAGCTCCAGTTACTGAAAAAATGATACTAATCGTCAATAATACTAAAACGTTGGTCAAGAGAAAATAAAAGATACGTTTCCCCATTTCAAACCTCCACTCCTATTTTCAAGTTCATATGAACCTGTATTTGAACTTATTATATATTTTTTAAACCTGAAATTCAATCTTTTTCGTTTAATTGACGAGTCCTTCCTGAAGACGTACTATTAAAGAATAATGATTCAAGAATGGGGGATCCAGCGATGGAAGCATTTACATTATCAAGAAAAAACGTGGCCGATCTGCTCTTATCCCTAAAAGGCCAAACGGACAGCACCCCATTGGAGGTCCTCCAGGAGTCATGGTCGACCACACATAAAAAGGAAAAGAATCCGTTCATTTCATCCGGGTTTCCTTCAATATTTGAAAAAATCCTAAAAAGTAAAAAGACCGAGTTCGGTTTTTCATTAAATGAAATCGTCTCTCTCGCGAATCAGATTGAATATACGACACTCTCTTCAAGCGCCGTCCAGAATTGGGTGAAGCGCGATATTAAAGAACTGGTGGGATCTCCACTTCTCGGCAAGAAATATACAGTCGAACAGGCAGCCACCCTATTGATCGTTAAAGACTTAAAAGCATCACTGGACTTTGAATCCATCCGAAAGATCTTGACGCTCGTCTTTAACAACCCCGAGGACCGCTCTGATGATATCATCGATCCAATCGATTTATATTCTGCCTACTCATCTGTGTTTGATAAAGTTCATCACCAGCCGGTTCCCCAGGTAAAAAGCGCAGGGTCCATGAACGACTGGATGGATCAATTCATCAAAGATGAATGCGATGCCATCCTGCCATCCTTCAAAAACCTGAACGAAGAAAACCTCACCATCGTATTGAACGTCCTGCTCGTTACGGCCCTGACCGTTCAGGCTGCCTATTACCAATCAGCCACAAAGCGTTATGCCCATGCTGCCCTGTTCCTGCAGGGAATATAAAAAGGTGCCTGTCCCCCTGACGTACTGGGAACAGGCACCTGTTATTTATTTATCGCTTTTGTCCATTTTGATTGCCCGTTACATTCTTCACCGCTTTTGCCGTTCCATCCACAACACTCATCGCTGCGTTCTCTGTTGTTTCGAGTGCACTGTGAACAGTTTGGAATGCAGCACCTGCTGTATTCTTGATACCTTCAGTTACACTTCGATTGTTTTGCTTGTTTTGATTTTGGTTTGCCATGGTGAATCACCTCCTAAAGAATAGGATATGTAATTCACGGCAGTTGATTCAGGTTTCTTGTCTGCAAAAAAGGTCAAGAGCTGTCCACTGCAACCCTCCCGTCACATTAATCGTCACTATGATGAGGGACGTGCAACATCTCATTTATGTGTCTTTGATTTGAAGCTGTTTCTTAACAAATAATGCAGCCGATATTAGAATAATCCCCAACACTCCACCGGTAAATTCAGCTATATAGAATTCTCCATCTCTGATCAAACGAATCAGAAATCCTCCACCAAAGATGACGGTCATTGCCATTCCAAAATAGACTAACCAGTGCTTCAAACCGTTTCCTCCCCCTGCTCATTGATGCCTGAAATCATATGTATCCCCCGGAACATCCAATCTTTGTCCGTTGATGATGACTGTATCGTCATCTGTCCAAGTGATGTTCGCTGTGTCCTCGCGGTAATTCCAATAAATCGTTTCGCTCTTTCCATCCTTATCGTTAAAAACCAATTCACCCCTGACAGCATACGAAACCGTTGCGCCTCCATTCGTCACGTATGTTTTCAAGGTGTATGTACCATCAGGTGATGTTTCTTCTTTGAGAAATTCTCCTTGGGGCAGCCTGTCCAGATCATACATCAGCCAGTATACTCCGTATCCAATGACTGCAGCCACGATCGCCCCAACGATCAAAAAGATGGTCATCACTTCTTTGAAGATCCTTTTTTTGCCGCTTTCTAAAGTTGTGTTTTCAGTCATGGTTTTCTCCTCTTTAAAAAGTTCAAAAAAAGAGGCTCAGTCGCCTCCACCACCGCCTCCGTCTCCTCCGCCAAACCCTCCATCAAAGCCGCCGCAGTGATCTGAGCTGTCAGCGTTTCCACCATAATAAGTTGAGTGACCGGGATTCCTTCCAGTAGTACCTTTTGATGAATTGGTAATCAGAATACTGATGATCATTATAAGAATGGGTACTAATATGATATAAAATATTCCTGTCATATGAATCACCTCTTGTTTAACTATACGGTTCTATTATGGTAAAAGTTTCAATTTTTGTAAAAATTAATATAAAAAAGCTCCCTGTATAAAGGAGCTTTCATACATATCTATTTAAAAATAATTGTAATGATCTCATCCATGCTCATTCCGCTTTCAATTTGGAACGTGCCTGGTCTTAACTCATTTTCCAGACCGCGATTTTCTACTTCTTTGTAGAACTTCATGCCGTCGTCGATGATTTTTGCTTCTTCTAGAGCATTACCGATGTCGATGCTTGTCATCCCCATGGAGACATTCAGGATGGTCCGGTAGACGACCTCGCCATCATTTTCCTTCTCTGATTTCTTATCGGATGTTCCTTCTTTCTTCTCGTTGGCAGCTTCGTTCTGCTTGTTCCATTCTTCTTCTGTATGTACGATAAAGCCATTGGCTGTCAGCTTTTCAATCATTTCTTCTTCTGTAAGCTTCTCGGATTTAGTTGTGTTTTCCGATTTCACCGTGCTTTCGGCTTCAGTCGGACCAAAGAAATAGAATCCGCCGGTTACAGTAGCTGCTAGCAGAAGACCTAATGCGAAACTGCGCAGGGAATTAGGTGTCATTGTGCAACCATGCCCCTTTCAGCCTTTCTTGTCATATATGGAGTGAGCATGCGCTCCACCTCATTTGAAGAGAGCTTCCTATTAGATGCAATACTTTCAATTGAATAGCCGCGTTTATGCATATCAAGCATATCACGGAGCAATGCGCGCTCTTCAGATTGCGATTCCATTGCCCCTGACTGCTGTGCTGTGATTTCTGCATCCAGTTGAATTGTCCGTATCTGTTTTTCAAGTTCATGAACTTCATTCAAGACCGAGATTGAAGCATGTTCCAATTGCTGCTCCAGTTGTGATTTGGAATTAGCCGTCTTAATAAACGATATAATGAGCAGCACAACGGCTGTACCAAACAAAATGGCGATAATCCATTCCATTATGTGATCCTCCCTTATTTATGAATCTATTATCCGTACTAAATTATACCTTGATATCCATCTGATTTCGATTTAAAACGACAAAACCCCTCGATAGTCCTGTTTTTATGACAGAATATCGGATGTCGATTTGTTACATAGGGTCTATTAATAACATTGAAGAATAAGTTCCGGCATTAAAACAAAACTAAGGAAGAAAATGAACGAAATAAAGGGAGTGAAACCAATGTCCAAGCCTACTCAAAAACAGCAGCATGAAACAGCAAAAAAGCTGGCTGAAAAGCAAATGAGCGATAAAGTTGAAATCTCATCTGTACAAGCAGACGGAAGCCAGAAGAATCGTAAATGATGAATAGATAATAAGGAACTTAACCGTCGGATTTCTTCTTCATTTGTTTGGCTGTGTAAAATGAGTATGTTGAATCTTGTCAAGTCCTGTTCACCATATTTCATTAACACAGCCTTTTGGATTTCACACAAAAAAGCGCCCCGGGAATAGGCACTTTTTCATGTACCGATTAGTTCATTAAATAAACCCGCGCCTCATAAGGCCGCAGTTCCACTTCACGAATGTTTTTGTTACCCTCAACATCATAGTTACTGATCAGCAATTCACCATTACTTTCAAGCTCAGAAGGCATTTCGAATAGTGGAGTGTCACCTGAAAAATTCAGCATGACGATCATTGTCCGTCCTTCATATTTCCTTATGTACGCATAGATTTGGTCGTGATCCGGCATGATGACATCGTAAGAGCCGTAGACCATGATCGGATTTTCCTTGCGCAAGCCGATGAGCATGCGGTAGTAATGGAAGACGGAGTCCGGGTCAGCCATTGCCTGCTGAGCATTGATTTCTTTGTAGTTTGAATTCACTTTCAGCCAAGGCTCACCTGTTGTGAAGCCCCCATGATCGTTGTCATCCCACTGGATCGGGGTGCGGGCGTTGTCACGCCCTTTGACATAGATGGATTCCATGACTTTGTTGTGATCTTCACCGTTTTCGATGACTCTCTCCCGATACATGTTGAGCGTTTCTATGTCTTCATAATCATCAATCGAGTCGAATCTCACGTTGGTCATCCCGATCTCTTCCCCCTGGTAGATGTACGGCGTCCCTTTTAACGTATGAAGGAACGTTGCCAGCATTTTCGCCGATTCGACCCGGTACTCCTTGTCGTTACCGAAGCGTGAAACCATCCGCGGCTGGTCATGGTTGTTGAGATAGAGACTGTTCCAGCCTTCGTGTTCCAGCCCTTTTTGCCATTTTGTAAAACTGTCGCGCAAGGCGCTCATTTTCATCGGGCGGAGATCCCATTTACCGTCTGGTCCCGCGTCAAGGTCCACATGTTCAAATTGGAAGACCATGTTCACTTCTTTGCGGTCTTCAGCTGTATAGAGTTTTGCCTCTTCCACGCTCACCCCTGGCATTTCCCCCACTGTCATGACATTGTAGTCTGCCAGTGCTTTCTCTTGCATTTCATGAAGGTAGTCATGGATTTTAGGACCGTTCATGAAGTACTGTCCACCCGGCGCATACTTGCGGCCATCAGGCATTTTGGCATCAGGCAGTCCGTCCACCTTTGAAATGAAATTGATGACATCCATCCGGAAGCCGTCGATGCCTTTATCGAGCCAGAATTTCATCATTTCATAGACTTCTTCACGCAGCTTAGGATTTTCCCAGTTCAAGTCCGGCTGCTTCTGGCTGAACAAGTGCAGGAAGTATTGATCCGTCGCCTTATCATATTTCCAAGCAGAACCGCTGAAACAGGATTCCCAATTATTCGGCTCGCCTCCGTCTTTCCCATCTCTCCAAATATAGTAATCACGGTAAGGATTGTCCTTCGATTTACGTGATTCGATAAACCAGGCATGTTCATCCGAGCTGTGGTTCACGACTAGATCCATGATCAGCTTAAAACCGCGCTTGTGCATTTCATCCAGGAGCCGTTCCCAGTCCTGCATCGTCCCGAACTCTTTCATGATTCCTCTGTAATCACTGATATCGTAGCCGTTATCGTCATTGGGAGATTGATAGACCGGTGAAAGCCAGATGACATCAATCCCGAGCTCCTTCAGGTAATCCAATTTCGAAATGATCCCGTTGATATCCCCAATTCCATCCCCGTTCGAATCCTTGAAACTGCGGGGGTAGATTTGGTAGACGACTGCTTCTTTCCACCATTGTTTTGTCATTGAAATCGCTCCTTTATCAGTATATCTAGTTGTATATCAATCATTCTTCAATACCGTTAGTATACTATGGAACCGGTTGCATTAACAGGAAGACTTCCCTTGAAACTGTTCGTAAAGTATATGTATTGGTATACTTTTATTAATGAACTGGACTATTCAAAAATAGAAAGAGGCGAGGGATATGGAAATGAAAACGATTGGTTTTATCGGTGCAGGCGTAATGGGAAAAAGCATGGCTCATAATCTGTTGAAAGCAGGATTTGCCCTTAATGTGTACACTCGTACGAAAGAAAAAGCGGCTGATCTCTTGGAGGAAGGAGCACACT
>NZ_JABMCR010000186.1 GCF_013179555.1 Bacillus haikouensis | reverse complement strand
TCCTGGCGACTGTTCTGCTTGCTTCAACGTACGGGGTATACGGGTTATCAATCGGTGTCCTGATCGGTGCAGCCGGACAGTTCCTGATCCAGTACCCTTCTTTCAAAAAAATGGATATCGGATTGAACTTCCACTTCAGGAGAAACAAAGAAAAAATTATAAAGATCATGATTCTGTTTTACCCGATTATCATCGCAGCCATCAGTGTTCAAATGAACAGTCTGGTTGACCGGATGGTTTCGACGGGACTGGATACCGGAAGCGTGTCTGCCCTGAACTATGCCAACCGCCTGCTTTGGCTGCCGCTCAGTGTGATCATGACCCCTTTGATCACCGTGCTCTACCCGTCGATAGTGGAAGGGGCTCTCGAGAGTTATAAGAAGTTCTTTGGCATCATCCAGAAAGGAGCCTCGCTCATCATATTCGCGAGCATCCCCTTTATGATTCTCATGATCATCAAAGGGGACAACCTGATCCAGCTCGCTTTTCAAAGGGGTAACTTTACAAGCGAGGCAACCGGACTTACGAATCAGGCATTAGTGTATTACGCAGCAGGGCTTGTGTTTTTTGCATTGAGGGATTTCCTGATGAACGGTTTCTATGCTTTGAAGAAAACGAAATTCGCCATGTACTCATGCCTGGCTGCCGTTATCATCAATATCATCCTAAGCGTTCTGTTATCCAAAGTGATGGCAGTCGGAGGGATTGCATTGGCGTCGAGTATCTCCATGTTGATCCAGTGCATCGTCTTATTTGGTTATCTGCTGAATAAAAACGGGCGCAGCCAAGGTTATGCCGTTGAATTTGCAAAGGAAACAGCAAAACTTCTTGTCATCTCGTTAGCTGTAACCGGATCGGTCTTCCTGGCGGTGAATTTACTGCCTGAAGGGTTGAACATACTGATTGAAACGACCATTCTAACCGTTCTGATCTTTGGACTTTACTTGATTTTGTCGGCTGTCTTGAAAGTCCATACCATGAAACCAATCGTCCAAAAGCTTACTACTAAAAGGAGTTTTTTGAAATGAGAATCTTACTTACAACCATCTTTGATTACCCGCACGAAGGCGGCCTTTCCACACATATGTCAACGTTGAAAAACGGCTTGGAAGCAAGAGGCCATCAGGTCGATGTGTTATCATTCACACAGCTCAATCCACTCATTCGAAAAGCTTACGCACAGGCTCCCGGTTACATAGCCAGCAAGTTCAAAAGAGGTGCCGGACAGCTCATGAACGACGAAAATCGGAAGACACTGATCCGCAAACAAATCGAACAAATGAGCGATCAGTATGATGTCATCAACTCGCAGGACGTCTATTCCACCCTGGCAGCCGAAACGACCGGTCTGCCTGTCGTCGAAACCGTTCACGGCTATTATTCCTTTGAAGCGATCAGCAGGGGGGCCATCACGGAAGGCAGCAAAGAAGATGCCCAGATCAGGGAAAAAGAAAAGAATGCGTACATATCGGCAGCTAAGGTGGTGACAGTTGACCAGCGCATCAAGGACTATGTTTTCAATATGTCAGGTGTGGAAGCCACTGCAATCAGGAACTTCATCGATGTAGAAGACTTCAATCCGCTGAAGCTTGACTTATCAGGCATCAAACAAGAATTTCATATTCCTGAAGATAAGAAAATGCTCTTTGTACCGAGAAGGATGACCGAAAAGAACGGGGTGATCTACCCGACACTGGCCCTTAGAAAAGTGCTGGAAAAACACCCCGATACCATACTGGTATACGCCGGTACCGGTGAGCAGATGCCCGCCATTAAGAATGAGGTTGAAAAACAAGGGCTGGGAGACAACGTCCTGCTGCTCGGGACCGTGGCTCACACTAAGATGAAGTATCTATACGGGGTCGCGGATGTCGTCCTTGTACCAAGCATCCACTCATACGGCGTCGAAGAAGCAACCTCCATCTCGGCATTGGAAGCGATGGGCTCTTCATCACCTGTCATTGCTGGCGCGGTCGGCGGTTTAAAAGAAATCATTTCCGACCATGAGGACGGGATTTTAGTGAAAGAGAAAGACACGGAAGCATTGTCTGATGCCATCATCGAGGTACTGGATTCACCGGAGTTAGGTGATAATCTGGCCAGTCATGCCCGCCGGAAAATTGAAAAGGAATATTCTCACCTGTTTGCCGCTGAGAAATATGAACAGATTTATCATGAGGCGATCAATGATCAGCGGGTGAAAGTATAGTATTTAGTGTTAAGTGGTTGATTGGATTGAATTGATTGGTGTGTGGATTGTTTTTGTGTTCTTGTGTTTTTGCTTTCTTGTACCTGGTACAGGATAGCCGGTTTGTACCTGGTACATTTCTGTTGATTTGTACCTGGTACACTCCCCTTGATTTGTACCTGGTACACTTCCACTGATTTGTACCTGGTACACCTCCATTGATTTGTACCAGGTACACTCCCCTTAATTTGTACCTGGTACACACTAACCATTTCGTACCTGGTACACAGAACTCATTTTGTACCAGGTACAATTACTATCCTGCCCCCCGCTATTCATGCAAAAAAAGACCGCCAAAAGGCAGTCCCCTCATCTTATTCGTTTTCGATCGTATTCCCCAGTATGACTACTAAATCTTCCATCTCATGGGTCTTGTTCCGCTGCATCAGGTTGTCGACAGCTTCCCTTGGATCTACACTATTAAATAGAATATCGTATAAAGCATCCGCTATGGGCATATCCACTTCATACTTTGTGGCGAGCTGCTTAGCAGCCTTAGTCGTTCGGACGCCTTCAACAACCATTCCCATGTTCTCAAGGACTTCCTCAAGATCCATTCCTTTGCCCAGCATATTCCCCGCTCTCCAGTTTCGGGAATGAACGCTTGTACATGTGACAATGAGATCTCCGATGCCTGAAAGGCCGGAGAAGGTTAATGGGTTCGCTCCCATTTTGACTCCGAGCCTTGAGATCTCGATGAGCCCGCGGGTGATGAGTGCTGCCTTCGCATTATCTCCATATCCCAATCCGTCTCCTACACCCGCTGCCAGGGCGATGATGTTTTTAAGTGCGCCGCCGATTTCGACTCCGACGACATCTGTGTTCGTATATACACGCAAGTAGGAGTTCATGAACAAGTTCTGGACCCGCTTGGATGTCTCCAGGTCACGAGAAGCAGCCACTACAGTTGTCGGCTGTCTCAAAGCTACTTCCTCTGCATGACTGGGGCCGGACAGGACGACGATCTCTGTCAGGTTACCTGGTTCCATCGCCTCTTCAATAATTTCTGATATGCGCAGCAGCGAATCAGGTTCAACCCCTTTACTCACATGGACAATTGTAATAGGGGCAGTCTGGACTTCCTGGACCTTGGCCAACACTTCTCTCATGGCCTTTGTCGGAACTGCAAGGATGATCGTTTCGACACCTTCCAATGCTTTCCCTAAATCCAGATGACCTTCAATATTATCAGGGAGTTCTATGTTCTTAATATATTTTTCGTTCGTATGATAGACATTAATTTCTTCAATCGTTTCCTTG
This sequence comes from Bacillus haikouensis, assembly GCF_013179555.1. Lineage (GTDB taxonomy): Bacteria > Bacillota > Bacilli > Bacillales > Bacillaceae_B > Rossellomorea > Rossellomorea haikouensis_A. Next base: position 4,803 of record NZ_JABMCR010000186.1, on the reverse strand, counting down.
CTTCTTCCCCATTGCTTCACCTTGCAGCCATTATCAGCTAACACGATCGAAAGGGCTGTGCCCCAGCTGCCTGTACCGAGTACTGCGATAGTTTCCTGCTTCATATGGTTGTGCACCGCCTCAATAGTAATATAATGATTTTTTCCATTCCATTTATTAAAGAAAAGAAAAGAGATATATTTTATAATTACCCATAATTATAAGTGAATACTCTCCGTCATGCATAGATGCCAGAAGGACTTCATAAACTACTATGTATATACATAAATAGGATGTGAATGGTTGATGCAAGGGTTGGAAGTCCTAAAACGATTATGTAAACAGTACTTCAACGAAATAATCTATTTGTTCATATTTATTAAGCTTGTTCTTTTTCATCTATTGTCCAGCACGCCGATTTCCAGCGGTGTATATTCCACCTCGATTGGCTTCCTCTTTATTTTTTATTCTATGTCTTTCTTCTTCCGGCATAAGGGCAGGCTGTTTTTTTCATACGGTGTCAGTGCAGTCATTTCTCTTGTACTATTGGCCAATTCACTTTACCTTGATTACTACAGCTCTCCGGTCACCATTTCCACCTTTTATCAAACTGCAAATTTGTCAGGGTTAGGGGACAGCATTCTATTTTTATTCCGAATTGACTATCTCTTGTACTTTATTGACCTGGCTGTGTTTCCCTTCATTTTCTTTAAACAGTCTTTTGTTTATAGAAAAAAACCTTCTATTGTTAAAGGCGTCCTGCCTTTTATGGCCATTGGATTGATTGGCATCTTTATCAAGCCCATTAAATTAACGGTCATCGATCAAATGGAAAATCCGGTACAAGCCTATGATTCACTTGACCAAACAGTGCAATATGGGATCCTCGGACACCATGCACTCGATACCTACTTCCATATAAGAGAAGCACAATTCGAATTATCTTCAGACGAGAAAAAAACGATCCAGTCTGCGCTCACTCAAAAGAAGGAATATGAAAATGAATCAACATACGAAGGGTTCGGAAAAAAGAAAAATTTAATCATGATTCAAGTGGAATCCTTACAACATTTCGTTCTAAATAAGAAAGTGAATGGGCAGGAAATCACACCTACATTGAACAGACTGTTGAATAACTCTATTTCCTTTCCCAATTTCTACGCCCAGACAATCGGGGGGAACAGCTCAGATGCAGAGTTCTTGACTCAAACCTCCCTTTTCCCGATAAAGACAGGATCAGTATTTTTCCGCTATCCTTCCAATACGTATCACTCTCTTGGCCAAAACCTCAAGAAAGAAGGATATTCGACCGTTGCTGTCCATGCTGATGAAAAAACGTTCTGGAACCGCCAGGAAATGTACCCTTCCCTTGGCTTCGACCAGTATGTGACTATTGAACAATTTCCTCAGAAAGAAATTATCGGGATGGGAGTCGGCGATAAGGAAATGTTCAAAGAGACAGCACGGATGCTTGCAGAAATAGAAAAGCCGTTTTATTCTTTTATAGTGACTCTTTCCAACCACATGCCTTATGAAATCGACATAGAAAGACAATCACTTCAATTGCCGGATGAACTCGAAAACAGTTTGTTAGGGAACTATTTTCAAGCAGTTAAGTATACAGATGAATCGCTTGCGTTATTTCTTGAATCATTAAATGAAAAGGCGCTGTTGGAAGATTCAATTATTGTCCTATACGGTGACCATAACGGAATATTCCACAAAGATAAGGCCATGGTCGAAGAATGGCTGAAGAGGGATATTTCAGATGAGCAATGGTACAGGGAGTTCGCTACTGTTCCATTCTTGATTTATCACCCAGCTATAAAGGGGGAAGTCCATCAGACAATCAGCGGTCAAATTGACGTCACTCCCACACTAACCTCAATCATGGGAGTTGACCAGCAAAGAGTGCATGCGATGCTCGGCGTCGATCTATTGAGGACGAATTCCGGTTCTGTCCTTATACCAAGTGGCGGTTACGTGGATAAGTCCCTCTACATCACTGAGGATTCTGTCTCCGACGATGTAACTCTAGAACAGCAAAAGCTGTTAGATATTTCAAATCTCATCATAAAAGGGGACTATTTCAGATAGTAAAAGTACCCTTCTCCCTCCTGCAATATTTATATAATGTTCTCGAGAAGCCTGGATATGCCGGCTTCTTTCTTTGTGTTACTTTCTTATTACAACATCGTTACACGCTTACACTATTTAGTAAAAAAACGCAACAATAAAATGGATTTAAATGTCATTACTCCTAGGACATTCTATCTATATAGAAAAAATTAACATTTATAGAATAGTATTCTTTTATATTTCGACATATGATAGAATTATTTTGTCATATAAGTAATTTATTTGTAAATTACTTAATTACTTTATTATATGGAGGGATAAAGAAAACTATCATGAATTCTATCAGAAAGATTTGTTTTTCTTTGTTGGCCGCTTTACTCATTTTCTCTAACTTTGCCGGCTTTGCACAGGCAGAAACGAGTGAAGCATCAAATGTCAGTGATGTTGTAGTATCATCGGAATCTGGTGAGGTTATTCACTTATATAAAGAACCTTCAGAGGCGAGTGAAGTATTGACTGAGCTCCCTAACACCTCAAAGGTCACTCTTCTTCCCGACAACGAAGTCGGATCTTCATTTACATCAGTAAGCTATTACGATAGTGAAACGGATGCAGAGATTGAAGGATATGTATTAAGTGAATTTATAACTGTCCAAGGATTGCCTGAAGATGGTGAAACAAATCAAGATGATAAGACTCAGGAAGAAGAACTGAATAGTGACCAATCATCTGATACTGACGATTCAATACATGAAGAGGGCGTTTCCTCTGAAGAAGAAAATCCGCAGCCAGCTGATGACGTCGTAACCGAGGAAGATACGATTTCTGATAAAACATCAACTGATGCAGAGGAATCGGAACAACCTTTAGAATCAGACGAACAAGATGGACTTCAAACAGAAACCACTGATGAAGGTAGCGGTGATACAGCTGAAATAGAAGAAAAGTCAAAACAGGCAAAGACTTTTTCAACATTTTCTACTTCGACTAAAGAAGTCGGCGGTGAAACCTTCAAAGGGGTGGCACTAAAAAGCCCAACCCATGTATATGAAGCTCAATCTTCTACCTCTAAGAAGCTGAAAAGCTATGCACAAGGAAGTATCTTAATATACCAAGCTCTTAATTCAAATTGGTATATTGCCACAGTATATATAAACGGCAAGGCGACTACAGGATATATCGCAATCAATGATGTAGAGAATATCTCAGCGAAGCAGACAAGTATGAAGGGAATCGGCATGAAATCGCCGACGAACATCTACACCAAAGCTTCTGACCAATCAAGTGTAATCAAGTCTTATGATCAGGGAAGTCAACTGTACTATAAGACATTTACTTCCGGTTGGTATGAGTGTCTCGTTTATGTTAATGGTAAAGCGACCAGCGGTTACATAAAAGTGACTGATGTCGAGAACCTGGACGGAAAACAGGTTTCGCTTAAAGGTGTGGCAAAGCAGAGCACACCTATCTATAAAGCACCTTCTTCCAATTCTGGTGCTTGGAAGAGCTATCCTGCAGGAAGCGTACTGGTATATAAAACGCTAATCGATGGTTGGTATGAAGCCAGAATATATGCAAATGGCGGATGGAGAACCGGCTACATTAATGCTGCACATGTATCAAATGTATCTGGTGAACAAGTTTCCCTGAAAGGTGTTTCCGTACAGACTACACCTATTTACCGGGGTGTCTCCACTTCTTCTGGTACATGGAAAAGCTACCCTACAGGCAGCGTACTGGTCTACAACACGTTCATAGATGGATGGTATGAAGCCAGGATTTATGCAGACGGGGCTTGGAGAACAGGCTACATCAATGCCGCTAATGTAAAAAATGTAACGGATGAGCAAGTCAGACTAAAAGGGGTCGCTAAACAATCAACTCCTATTTACAAAGAGGTCTCCACTTCTTCTGGTACATGGAAGAGCTATCCTGCAGGCAGTGTACTTGTTTACGATACATTCATCGACGGATGGTACGAAGCCAGAGTCTATGCAGACGGCGGATGGAGAAGCGGGTACATCCATGCATCTCATGTAGAGAATAGTGTTAAGGAACAGGAATCTCTTAAAGGTATCGGGCAGCAGTCTCCAACTAAAATATACGCAGATGCAAGCAATTCTGCTTCTGTTCTAAAGAGCTACGCTGAAGGTACGATCTTATACTACACTACATTTGTAGGTGGTTGGTATGAAGCAGTCGTCTATGTAAACGGCAAGAAAATGAATGGTTACATTGATGCAAGTCATGTAGAAAACATCATTGACCGCCAGGATGATTTAGAAGGAATATCCCTGAAGAGTCCGACGAATGTCTATTCTTTAGCGTCCAAAGGTTCTCGGGTCCTTAAAAATTATACCAAAGGTTCCGTCTTGAATTTCAAGACATTCTCAGCAAGCTGGTATGAAGCTGTTGTCTACATTGAAGGTGTCCGACACGTTGGATATATCCATAAAAATGATATCCAAACATTAGGAACTGATGTCATACAGGATAACACAAGTTACGGTATGACATTCGATGAAATGCTGGACTTGCAAATGAAAAACAATCCTCAGACGGACCTTTACAGAAATGAACCTGCTTACATTTGGGCTGAATATGTGGACATGAGTACATGGAAAGTTACCGATGACGATGTTAATGTGCGTTCATCTCCGACTACATCCACCAGCTCTAACATCGTCTCTGAGGTCAATGAAGGCGATTGGGTGAAGGTAATCAAGAAGGAAGGCAATTGGGTCG
>NZ_JABMCR010000185.1 GCF_013179555.1 Bacillus haikouensis | reverse complement strand
GCACCCTTCTTCTGGTAAGGGCGGTATTGAATACAATCGTTTCTACATATCCGTCCCTCGACCCCCGTACAACACGCTCGATATCGGGTTCCTGTGGCCCCCTCACTGGATAAGTCCTTGCATCTATGATGATTATTTTATCGATTCCATCCACAACGAGAGCCGTCGGTCCAGCCAGAACCAGATCGATGACCTTATTCAAATCATCGACCTGCTCGATCTCAATATACGGGATATACGTTTTCAACAGCTTGTTTAGCGTATCTTCCTCCAATTGTTCCGGGTCAAGTCCCGACAATAATTTCATCAAGTAATGCATGATATCATCTTTAACAAAGCCATCAACTAAATACATGGCCATCTTTCTATCTGCATATTCCAGGTCCAGCTGGATTACATCGAAGCTTTTATCGACAGCCAGAGCTTCATTAAGAAAGCTGGTATTCTCTTCAATATTCGTAGAGACAGGCTTCTTCTCTTTCGACATTTCAGCCTTCACTCCTCATCCATTAACATGTATTTCCATCTTTACCATCCTAGACAATGCAAAGACAAAACATACATATAGACTGCTATTCAAAAGAATGCTGCTTACCGGCATTATAAAGGATACTTAATGAAATTCGTACACGTGCTCTTTTCGAAACAAATCGGCATGCAACCGAAAGAGCCTGTATTAAAATCATAATGCAGTGCCTCCCTACATATTAATTAACAACCGGACAAACCATTGGAGTGAACGTTATGAAACAGAAATTTTTACAAGCCTTTCCGTTCTTGGTCCTTATGGTTATTCTAGCAATAGGAATCAAGTTCATTTATAAGCCTCAAATACAGGAAAGCATTATTTTTTTTCCGATCAATGAACATGTTACATATGAATCAGCTTTAACACTGCTCAATCTGCATCCGGAAAAAAAGGATCACTATTATGAATTCGATTGGAAAACGTCTTCCAAATTAGATACACCAGCTTTCTTGCGTCAGGATGTAGGATTTCTATTTATAAATGGGAGATTGAAGGGAAAATTGAATGAATGGGAACAAGATACCGATCAAATCGTTCAGGAAGAAACAATCAAAGGAAAAGAGAGCAGTATCCTACAGGCGCTATCATTCCATTACTCTGAAATCCACGACAATGACGATGAGTATACGAGTGCGCAGAAGATGACAGAAGATACACTCTACGTAATAGATTCAAATTTCAGTTCATTAAACTCATTCAGACAACCTGGTACGAAAATGGAAAAAGAGTGGAAGGCCATAATCGACCGTGTCTCTTCTCAACAATTAGATTATCTATGGGAAAAAGGGATTGATGCATTTGATATTCCAATCAAGGAGTATACGGCAATTCCGCTCACTCAATTCCCAAATCTTGAAAGCCAGCCCTTGGAGGGGTTTAATAAAAAGGAGTGGGAGAGGCTTATCGGAAACCTGTGGGAAGGGTTATATAAAAACTATTATTTAGGGATTAAAAAAGAAGATGGCACCATCATTGACTCGATCGACAGCACCATTCCCCTCATTTTAATCAAGAAAGATAAGAAAGAACTTATAGTCTTGCTAATTGATAAATACGGCAATCCGCAATTATTGAGACAGAGATTATCCCCTTTTTAGAGGGCGCCTCCTAATTCTTTGACGAGATTTTTGTATTTCTCCTCCTCAGGGTTTAGTTTATACGCTTTTTCCGCGTGGGTAAGAGCTTCTTCACGCTTGCCGTCATCAGTCAGCATCAGGGCAAAATTGTAATGGGCTTCGTGAAAATCATTTCTTTTTTCGATTGCGCTCATTAAATTCGCTTTAGCAGCCTCCGTTTTGTTAAGCTTGATTTCGACGTAAGAAAGGTAAAAATATGTCTCTGCATTCGGAGTACCTTTCTTTACTACTTCTTTCAGCAATTCCTCAGCCTCCGCCCATTCTCCGTCTGAAATCTTTTCCTGTGCAACGCCGTTCACTGTGTTAATGTCCCAATCGGATGGTGCCGCATGCTGATCATCTACATATACTATACCAACCAGAAGTACAGTCACCGTTAACACAAGGAGTTGTCTGATAGGACGGAACACCCCGGGAACACTGACGATCCCGGCAGCAAGAAACCCACCGGCCAGACCGCCCAGATGACCGGCGTTATCGATACCCGGGATAGTAAAACCAAAAGCCAGATTCAACAATATGACTGCGATGATATTCGTTCCCATCGTTCTGAAAAAGATTTTCGGGTACAGTACACCGAAATAGAGCAGTGCCCCAAAGCATCCAAATATAGCTCCACTTGCACCTGCCGAAAGATTCGCCGTGAAAAGGTAGCTGGCAAAAGAACCCGTAATCCCTGAAACCATATAGACGAAAACGAACCTGCTTCGTCCATATATTTTTTCCACCGCAGTTCCCAAATAATAGAGAGCAAGTGTGTTCATGAGCAGATGCAGCATGCCTATGTGCAAAAAAATCGGTGTAACAAGTCTCCACCATTCTCCTTCAATGATCAGTGGATTATACTTCGCTCCAAATTCAATTAAAGTTTGGGGATCCTTGCTCCCTCCATTTAATTCTAGAAGAACAAACATGGCCAACTGTACCGCGATAAAGAAATAAGTGAAAAAGGGCCTGCCTTTCTCAAACAGCTGCCGCTCTTTTTGAATCTGCTTTGTTGATGCACGTAAGGCCTTACCTTTCACCAATTCCACGTTTGCCTCAAGTACCTCCGGGGGGAGTTCCCACTCACCGTCACAAAACAATGGGTCATTGATCAACAGTTCCATTCCCCTTGTTTCATCTATTAATATGGAGTCTACTCTCGATTTATCTTTTTCTGCCGCAAAAGGTTTTTCAAAGAGTTCAATGCCTCCATCTACAGGAGGGTAGGTGGTTATGTATAGATTTTTTACCTTAAGACTTCTTTTTCTTCTTTTTCTGCGTATTCTTTCAGCATTTTCTGAAACAGATAAAATATCCCTTTGAACCCATGAACCCCAATCGAGATCCTTCAGGCGCAGTCTGACAACATCCGGCTCTTTTAAAACAGTATTTTCCAGCCAGATTTCGTCATGCGTTGAGGATAAATTCATGATTCGGTACTGTTTCTTTTCAATCAGGAAAAGCGCTATCTTCCAAAAGAGGTAATGATATCTAAAATTCACTACATCCACTACTTTCTCTGAATTTACAGGGTATTTCATTCTTCCTGCATTCTTGTTTAATGCTACTATACCCTTTCCATTTTTATGATGTAAAGTTAGAAGGTCGATAATAATGCAAGTATCCAATGATCCTGTTACTCTGATGCATCCCTATTCTCCCAAAAAAAGACTGTATGAAAGGATACCCCTTCCATACAGTCTCTTTTCTAACGGAATGTGCTCTGGATGAATTTCGCTCGTATTCCCGGGATGCTCATTGCCCCTTTTACAGCAAAACGCCTTATAAAGAAATTCCCCAGCAGCAGGTTGAGAATCCGATAACGATTGGGGATCAATAACAAAACTAAGCTGCCAAGGACGATCCATTTGGTTAATCCGTTCATATTTATCCCTCCTGGGTATAGTTTGGATCAGGAACCGCCATATTATCCACTGATTCTCAACCCGGAATGAATAACAGAATGCCCGCTCCGGCAAGAAAACTTGATGTGAAATTGACACTTTCATTATTCATCCATGAATAACCCTTGCTTTTAACAGCAGGAACGCCGCAATGCATAGCGGCTTCCGTGGAGGAATTGCAGACGGGACATGTGAATTCTTCCTGCCAGTATGCACCTGCCACAGTATCGAATACATTCCCTAAAAAACCTGCGACGCTGATAAGAATGAAAAGAGACCAGTGAAATGAATCCTGCAAAATAAAAAACATCAATGATATAAACACTGATCCCGCTAATGCCGCGACAGTGCCCAGCAGGGATACCGCTCCGGAAGTTCCTTTTTCCACTCTTTTAAAAGATCTTATGGAAAGTGGAGACTTCCTGCTCAACGGTCCTATTTCAGAAGCCCATGTATCGGAGTTTGCTGCGGCAATAGCGGCTGCAAATGAATAGAGGCACCACTCACTGCCTGTAAAATGGTATAGGATGATAAAGACAGCGGCCGGTCCTCCGTTCGCCCATACCTGCTGCCAGTCACGTACAGATGACTTGGCCAGTCTTCCTTCTATTTCTGCTTTGGAACCTGTAAACAGTTTGGACCAAATGCTGGAACTAAGAAAAAATGCCCCCAGTAATAACAGGCCTTTCCAATGATAGAAATACCCGATGATACATCCCATTATCAGTGCTGACAGTGCACCGGAGAAACTCAGATTCTTTGTTTTCCACCCTCCAATACAAACAAGCAGCACAAGTAGAAATATTATCACACTTGATTTATCCACACTGAATACTGTCGCTTTCGGTTATGATCTTGGCAACCGGGATATCAAAGTATTCAACTGGCAGTTCCTCCACAATCTGTTCATCGAATGCCAGAGATAATGTCCATCCGTTATATCCAGTGAGGAACCGGTCATAATACCCGCCGCCGAACCCAAGACGGTATCCTTTTCTTGTATAAGCCAATCCGGGGACAAGGACTGTATGGATCTGTTCTGTATGTACTGAATTGGTACGCGAAGGTATGGGTTCATACAAATCATAATAGACTTTTTCAAGAGTGGTAAAAGAATTAAGTTCACGGAAATCCAATTCTCTAGTTGGTGCCTTGCATTTGGGAACGCATATTTTCTTCCCTTCTTCCCATGCCCGTTTAATCATGTTCCACGTATTGACCTCAGGATGTTTTGAAACAGTGACTGCTATGACTTCACTGTTCTTCCATTCTTCAGAATGATAGAGTCTTTGTTCGATTTGAAAACATTTTTGCTCATATTCCAGAGCAGAAATCCCCTTCAACATTTCAATCTGCCTCTTCCTCAATGATTTTTTATCCATGTTTGCCCTCCTTCTTCATACCTATTATATCAGCAGAGATATCGATCTATAAATTTTTTATAAGCGAATAAAAATCTATTGCATCTGAGCATAAAAAAAAGCAGCGGATAAAATCCGCTGCTTATTTCGTTTCGCGGTGAAGAGTCACACGCTTTAATTTCGGGCAATATTTTTTTAGCTCTAGACGGTCTGGGTTGTTACGCTTGTTCTTTGTAGTAATATAGTTACGCTCACCAGTTTCTGTGCAAGCCAAAGTAATGTTTACACGCATTATAATTTCCCTCCAAACTTCACTATCTTCATCTATTCATACGACTTTTCTATAATATCACTTTTCCTGCTGAAATGCTAGTCCGTTTTTCATTCTATCGGGTAAAAATAATCCCTTCCCATCTACAGTTCCTTCCACTGCAAAAAGCTTTCCTTGTTTTACTTCAAAGGGCTTGAATGTATATTCGAGCATATACGCCATCATATGAAGCCCATTAGTGATTGGGTAATAATAGAGACTGCCATTTTTCAAAGACTTTTTCCAAAGCTGCAAGCCTTTTAAATTTAAGGGGTACACTGATTTTTTGACACTATCTGCACATGAAACGATATTTGACATGGCCATATCATTTTTACTGTAATTATAGAATGCATTTTTTGAAAGGGAGAGAACGCCTATCGTTTCTTCACAGCAGGCTAGCCACTCCACCAGAAAGAACACTTTCAGCTGTCGGGTTTCTTTCGTGACATTCTCAAATTCAAATGTTAATGACTCTCCCCACTTCTCTTTTCCTTCTGTTAGATGCATATTTATCCCGTTGAACGGGGTATCCACTTTGTCGAGAGGTATATACGAATCTGATTCCTTCCAGGCGATTCCTTGAATATTAAACTTCTTGTGTGTTCGATTATTATTATTCATCCGCCTCTACACCTTTTGCCATGTTTTTATTTTCTTTCCATAATACCTAGCAAGCTCTCTAGCAAGATTTCTCCGGTCTGCTTTCGAATAAATAATAAAGCCTCTGTCAGGATCACTGACTATCTTGGTCCAACCGCCGTCACGGTGTTCAATCATGAATTCTTCTTCATCCATCGAAGGGACTGTTTCCAGCAGCTTCGCAAGTACGAATGGCTTTTTTACCTTCGGACAGGCCACCTGGACCCTTGTAATAAAGGGGTCCGGGATTGTAACTCCGGGGTTTCTTGAGAAATCAGATACCTTCCCCGGAGTGAATTGCCCCCTCATCAAGTCATCGCGTGCTTTCTTGTATTCTTCCGGATTTCCGATATCTCTCCAATATGCTTTCGTTTTGTATACATATACCGCTTCATTATTTTTTAAAAGGGACGGGATAAGGTCCTGACTGAAATCAAGGGCACCTTTCCTTGAATATTTCTTTAGGAGGAACGGCTCGATTATATAAACCCCTGTGTTAACCTCGTTTCTTTCCCATGCGGCTGGCTTCTCGATGAAATCGATAAGCCTCCTGCTCAGGTCGGTATAACAAATCCCGTATTCACTCGGATTGGATACTTCCTTTGATACCAATGTCATGGCCGCTTTATTGCTTGTATGAAACTGTATTACTTGATCAATTGGAATATTAGTAAATGCATCACCGCTTAGCACAAGAAATGGCTCATTTAACAGATCCTTTGCCAGAAAAATACCTCCTGCTGTACCAAGCGGCTTCCTTTCTTCCAAGTAACGTATATTCACATGAAAACGGCGCCCGTCACCGAAATATTCTTTAATGGTATTACTTTTATAACATGTAGTAATAAGGATATCCTTGATTCCATATGACCTCAGAAGATCGATGCTGTACTCGAGAATCGGTTTATTAAGAATCGGCACCATCGGCTTGGCGACAGAAATTGTATATGGCCTAAGCCGCTTCCCTTCTCCACCTGCCAGAATGACTGCTTTCATTACCGTAATCCTTCTACTTTGGCTTGAAGGAGAATATCTTCATATACATGAATCGTCTGATCGGCTATCCGCTCCCAGCTGAACATGGACTGGGCCATCCTGAAGCCCACTTCCCCTAACCTCCCGGATTTATCCGGTTCGTTCAGCAAAGTCTGGAGATGTGAATATAGGTTGGATTCATCTTCAGGCTCGAATAATAAACCAGTATGTTCATGTTTAACGATGCTTTTCAGGCCGCCGGTATCGGATGCCACCACCGCTTTTTTAAATGCCATCGCTTCGAGGGCAACGATGCCGAATGGCTCATAAAGACTTGGAAAAATGACTGCAAGGCAATTTTTCAAATAACTGTTTCTCTTCTTATCTGAAATGAAACCTGTGAACAAAACCATCTCCTCGAGACCTTCATTCTTCACCTGCTGACGGTAATGTTCAAGCATCGGCCCTTTTCCTGCTATGATAAATGAGACCTTTTGACCTTCATCTTTCAGTAAGGAAGCAGCACGTATAAGCGTTTCGAACCCTTTCTCATGAACCATTCTTCCGATTGAAAAGAAATACGGCGTGTGTTCCTGAATAAGAAGATCCCCAGTAAGCTTTTCAAGTTGTTCCAATTCGACACCATTTGGAATCACCGCCATCGGTGCACTGAATGTAAACAGTGATTTGACTTCTTCTTTCATATGTTCACTGCACACAATCAAGTGGTCGGAAGCAGCAACCAATAACTGTTCCTCATCGTGAATCTTTTGCTGAAGTTCCGTATAGATCCCTTGATTCCTTCCATGCTCTGTAGCGTGTATGGTGGTAATCAAAGGAAGCGAGTAATATTCTTTTAACTTGATTGCAGATGTTGAGACAATCCAGTCGTGAGCATGGATATGAGTGATTTTTTCCTGAGAAATCATTTCATGTACATATTGAACGAACGATTGATTCAGATCAAACACCCACTTAAAGAAATTCTCTTCATATGGCTGCAATGGATGCACCCGGTGAATCGTCACTCCTTCAACCGTTTCGTAAGGGACGGCATCATTGGTTCTTGCCGTCAGAACATGAACTTTCTTCCCTTTCTTAACCAGATTATTGGCCAGATCATACACGTGACGTGAGAGTCCGCCTACAATATTAGGCGGATATTCCCAGCTCAGAATTAAAACGGCGCCCTCGTTTACTCCTTGAGAAAGCTCCTCTTTAACCGGGAGACAAGCGTCCAGCAGCTCGTCTGAAACGATGGAATTCACATTATTCCGATGCTGAATGAAATGTTCATCCTCCGTTCCCTCGATCATGAGAGAGGCTATCCGTTCAAAATGGGATGTATCAAACCGGCCTTCATGCAATCCTTGTAGTGCCATAATGAATTCTCTCGTTATTTGATAGTAGCCAGGACTTCTTTTATCGACATGGGAACTTATTTTCTCCAACGTATCTTCCATTTCATGGAC
>NZ_JABMCR010000184.1 GCF_013179555.1 Bacillus haikouensis | reverse complement strand
CCTACGATTGTGTCATACATCTGCCCCCAGCCATGATAGCCGTCCACTGCGAGTGCACCGATCATCGATTCTTCCGTGCTTGATAGTTTGTCTTTCGCCTTTTTTCTCCATTCATCCAACACAAACGTGATTTCCTTTAACTGTTCGTGCTGAAGCAGGTCATTCCAAACTTCTTCAGAGCTTTCAGAAAGCTGCTGCTGAAACTTTGTGAAGACAGAAGAGAAGTCCGCGCTGATGCTTGTGATTTCCCCCCTCAGTTCATCCGCTTTCCGGTCATGCATGTTCTGCGCTTCCAGACAGCTCACAAATGCCCCCGCCTGACGGAGATACAGCATGACATCCTTTGCTTCTTCAATCAGATTCCACACAAGATCCGCATCACTCCCTGACAGCGGAGGGTGAAAGGCCAGTGCATTCTCTTCAAAATGTGTTTTCTTTTGTTTCAATGTTTCAAGATGTTTCCTGAATTCCTTTGATTCGCTTCCGCCATCAAAAAATACATCCAGATCCCATACATCAGAATATGTAGTGTCCATAATTGCCCCCTAAAGATTATCTTTATGCCTTTCTTACATAAATTCTCGATTTCCAGCCTGAATCCTTCAACAAATTACTAGATATTTCGACTCTCTAAAAACTTTTCCCGGTTTCATTAGTTGAAATAGTATGTAAAAAATGAATATTTTTATGTTATACAATGACCATTTCGTCTATGTTTATTACCCCTTTTCACCTGTCAGGAGCACTTAACAGCAATCATTTAGCAAGTGGAAGTATAGAATCACTCCTTCTGACGACATTAATCTTCAGGGGGTGTTTTTTATATGGGAAAGAGCCAAATTGGTAAAAATCTAAGTACTGCGGGAACGGATATTGATGAGGTAATGCGCCTGAACAAAGAGTCAGGATTGACTTATAATCAGGTGAAACAGCTTCTCGCACAGCAGTACGCCAATAAAAAATGAGGCTGACTGCCTTAGCCGCCTCTTAACAAAAGCGCCGGCTGATCCGGCGCTTAAATTTGGATATTCCATATTGTCCTGCCCTGCCTCCTATCCTTCTTTCATGTCCCCGTTTTTTTCACGCTCGACAGCAAGCTTTTCTTTAATCTTATTATATTCCTTACAACGCTGCGTAAGACTTACGACAACATCTCCCTGTTCCACCTTAGGGGAAGCCCCTTCAGTAAAGAACTCAATTCGTCCAGAAGGCTTGAGGGCGAATATAAATAGTGTATTTTCATTGCGTTCTTCAAGATACGTTTCAAAGGTATACTTGTCGGTAATGCTTGTCTTTCTTAAGACGTCTCCTCTTTCAATTCTCTTATTCAATTCTTCCCAAGTCACATTTTCCTGGAAGAGGATCCTCCCGCCGATGGTATGGACCATATCTTCCAAATCATCATCACGCTGACTGCGGAGGCTGAGCTGGAAAAGGTTGTTTCTTCCTATTTCTGGAATGAACGTTGTACAGACAAGGGCATTATAAGAGTCTAATTCGGTTGCGGCAATCATGTATTCGTAAGGGGTCAAATCCAGATAATATTCGGTCTGCTCTGAAAGAATCTCGCCTTTGTAAAAAGGGACCCCGGCTTTGCGTACAGTGATCAAACGCTGCCATGAAGAATCAGCAATCAATACTGAGACCTTCAGCTCCTGCAGAGTTTTGGCCAGTTCCGTGCTGAAACTGCTGCCGCCGACAATGACGACTCCCGGCCGCTCATCAATGGCAAGATCAAGCTTCTTGGCAAGCCATTTAATTGAGAAACCGTGAGCTACCACAGTCGAAAATACAAGGGCAAATGTCAATGACGTCAAAATCGATGCATCTTCAAATCCTTTTTCAAGAAGCACTGATGCAAAGTAACTCGAAACCGTCAGTGCGACAATACCACGAGGGGCGACCCAGCCGACGAGCAGTTTCTCTTTATTCGAGAGATCCGTCCCTATTGTGGACAGCCAAATCGATAACGGCCGGACCACAAATAACATGAGAAGGACGAAAGCAATGATATTCCAATTAAAGATTTTCAATAATACGTCAACAGATAAGGCGGCTGTCAGCATCACAAAGATGGTGGAAATCAACAGTACGGATATGTTCTCTTTGAAATGACGCATATCATCGATTGAGGATATATGCATATTCGCAAGGGTCATACCCATCACCGTTACAGCCAGCAAACCAGTTTCGTGCATGATTTGATCCGATATCGCGAAACTCGCAAGCACCAATACAAATACAACCGGAGACTTCAAAAATTCAGGAACATGTCCTCTTTCATAAATGAATCCAGTAAACCTTCCTAACAGCCATCCAAACGCAACCGCAAACAGGGATGCTGCAAAAAAGAGAAGGAGGGAAACGGCAGTGACATCGTCACTCATGAAAAAGTTGATGATCTCAAACGCAAATACTGCCAGCAGTGCACCAAAAGGATCGACAACGATCCCTTCCCACTTTAAAATGGCCGCAGGTCGCGGTTTCAATTTAGCCTGCCTCAGCAGCGGAAGGATGACCGTCGGGCCGGTCACGATAAAAAGACCACCGATGACAAAAGCAACCGGCCATGTTAATCCAGCTACAAAATGGGCGCCGAGCGAACCAAGAATCCAGGCAAGCAAAGCACCGAACGTAACGATACGAAATACAGGCTTTCCCAGTCCCCTTACTTCCCTAAAATCAAGATTCAGGCTTCCTTCAAATAAAATAATGGCAACAGCCAATGAAACAATCGGTTTGAACATTTCTCCAAAATCGTCTTTCGGATCGATCAGACCTAATATCGGACCAACCAGCAGACCGGCTATGGACATTATTACGATTGCAGGAAGTCTGAACCTCCATGCCACCCATTGTGACGCAATGCCCAAAACACCGATCAGCATTAAATTAAATAATATAGAATCAATCATGGCGTACTCCTTTGATGTATAATCAGCAGCATTTTCTACTGTAATATGGAATTCCGTTTAGGAAACATGATAATCGGTATGAACGGCCGTTGCAAAAGATAAGGAGCTTCTATCTATTTTTAGTTTACATTTTCACCAATG
Source organism: Bacillus haikouensis (assembly GCF_013179555.1). Taxonomy (GTDB): domain Bacteria; phylum Bacillota; class Bacilli; order Bacillales; family Bacillaceae_B; genus Rossellomorea; species Rossellomorea haikouensis_A. Next base: position 5,304 of record NZ_JABMCR010000184.1, on the reverse strand, counting down.
ATTTTAACCAAATAGTCGTTTCCAATTCCCTGCAAATCGTCATATAGTGAAGCAGCGCACTTAACACCGCGCCAGCATTTAACCCGATGATCACGCCGCTCATTCCGAACTCCGGCTTCGATCCAAGTATGTAAATCAGGCTGAACGAGAATATGCTTGCCCAAACCGTATGAAGCAGCGCATCTTTCACAAGCCCGAGGCCAATCAGGAAAGCCTGCAGCGGCAGCACCAGGAAATGAAAGAAGAAATACGGCCACAACAGCTTCAGGTAATAGGCCGAGGTGACAGAGTGAAAAAATGTTGTGGTGATGTACTCTCCCAGAAGATAATAAATGACGACTGCAGGGACACCGTATCCAAATGTGATCCACATCACCTGCTTCAAATGCTGTAATATCCCCTCGGTATCCTTAGCCGACACTTTCTCAGAAATCGTCGGAATCAGGACGATTAATAACGAAAAAGCGATAAAGGAAGGAAAGAAGCCGATGGTCAGTGCTATACCTGCCATCATCCCAAAGTGTTCATTCGCTTCGACCGCACCCATCCCTGCATGAACCAGGGCCAGCTTGATTAAGAAAGGCTGGACAGCATGAGTGAATGCATGAAAGATTCTGAGAACGGTCGTCGGAACAGACACAGACAAGATCGACTTCCTCATTTCACCCTTCGATAAAGGATCGTGAGCGATGCCTTTCTTCCTTTTACCCTTTCGATTAAGAATATAAGCCTGAATCAGATAAATAAAAACAACAGCTTCACTGGCGACCAGTGTACATAAGGCAATGAAAATGGACGTATCACTGCTGAAAGACAAAAATTGATAGATAGACACGAGCAGGACAAGCTGAATACCTTTACGCAGGAAATTAGCGATGGCAATCTTCCGCATCTCCTGAACCCCCATAAAATATCCTCTTACAATTGAAGTAAAGGCCACAATCGGAATCACAGCCAAAATCAGCCAGCGGATACCCGTGTGAATCCCTTCAAACAACGGAGTCCACATGTATACAAATAGCATCACAATCAAAAGGATGATTGTCGTCAGTACTGCAAATCTGAACACATACTGCAGCATCCCCCTGTGGTGCTTTTCATCTTTTTCAGCAATGAACTTCGATAAACTGATCGGCAGTTCCATGCTCGAAAGGATGACAACTAAAAAAACTGTCGGTAAAATCGACATATATGTACCAAGACCCGCTTCCCCCAGTTCACGAGCCAGGATCATATTGATCATAAACTCGACCACTTCACCAAAAAATGCTGTTATCACAAGCACCAGCGTGCCCTTTAGAAACAAACTCATAGATCCCGGACCACCTTCAAATGAGATGATTTATTCTATGATGGTTGTCCCGGGAATATGTTTTTTGGGTTTTGAGGATTTGATTGGTGCCTTGATTGGTGCCTGGTTCGGATTCGATTATTCGTGACTGGCCAAACTCAATGTTTTGTGACTGACTCAGAATGATTACTGTGAGCCTGGCTCTATTTTGTACCTGGTACATCTGACCGAATTTGTACCTGATACACTCTAACCAATTTGCACCAGGTACATATAACCAAATCTGTACCCGGTACATATAACCAAATCTGTACCCGGTACACGTAACCGATTTGTACCTGAACTACTCTAAACTCCACTCTCCCCTGCCAAACGCACCACTCTGCCTCCACAACAAAAGGCAGCCCCTGATTCCAGGGGCTGCCTTCATTATTACATCTCTTTTTTCACTTTCCTGCGTGTCATTTTCGCTTTGATCTTCATCATGACTTCATATACGATCGGCACCACAACAAGTGTCAATAACGTAGAACTTGTCAATCCGCCGATAACCGTGACACCCAATCCTTTCGAAATCAGACCGCCGCCTTCTAAGCCGAGCGCCAATGGGAACAATGCTCCGACTGTTGCGATTGCTGTCATCAGGATCGGACGCAAACGGGTAGCTCCTGCTTCGAGCAGTGCTTCACGTGTGGACAGCCCTTCATTCTCCTTATGAATGACACGGTCGATTAACACGATTGCGTTCGTTACAACGATACCAATCAGCATCAATGCACCGATCATGGATGAGATACTAATCGTTTCACCGGCAATCAGCAGGGCGACAAGCGCTCCTGAAATTGTAAATGGAAGTGAGAACAGAATCGCAAACGGAGCAAGACCGCCGCCGAATGTAATGACAAGGATCAGGTAAACGATCGCAATCGCTGCGAGCATCGCAAGACCTAATTGCGTGAATGATTCCTGGATATCCTCTGTTACCCCACCCATATTCACTTCGATGCCAGATGGCAGGTCGAGTTCTTCGATATCCTTTTGGATGTCAGCAGAAGCTTTTGACACATCGCTTGAACTCAATTCACCGCTGACTTGGGCATACACCTTGCCGTCACGTCTTGAAACGGTATCCGCTGTTTCCCCTTCTTCAACTTTCACGACATCTTCAATCGCCACTTCCATTCCAAGCGGTGATTGAATTGTTTTGCCTGTTAAGTCCTCAATGTTTTCATATTCTTCTTTTTCAACATCAAGATAGACATTTACATCTTCCCCGTCTTTTTCGATCGTCGTCAGTACTGGACGCTCACGTGTCTGACCAAGTTCCATCGCAATTTGGCCGGCAGTTAATCCGTACTGGCTCAATTTCTTCTGATCCGCAACAAGCGAATATTCATCGTAAGATTCAGAGATACTCGAGTCTACTTTTTTAACATCTTTGATGTCTTTCATTTTATCCTGTACATCATTCACGACGGGTTCAATTTCCTCAAGAGTGTCACCGTATACATACACAACGATTTCATTGCTTCCTGCACTAGCAGAGAAGTCCTGCTGTGCCCACTCGCCTATTCCTGTTTGTTCTTGCAGATCTTTAATGACTGTTTCTTTTTCTTCAGCAAAGTTTTCTGTATCATCGCTGTATTCAATGAAGAAGATCGCATCACTGGTGCTGCCCGGATTCATCGGGTTTTCTCCACCTACTGAATACTGGATAGTTTCTGTTCCTTTACGTCCTTCTAAATATTCCTCTGCGTCACCAGCGATTTGGATGACTTCTTCTTTCGTTTGACCGGGCTCCGGTTTATACGTCGCCATGATCATTTTTTCTTCATCGGAAGGTATGAAACTCACACCGATAAGAGGAACGAGGAACAAGCTTCCCACCAGCATCGCAACTGCAAGGAGCGAGGTGATGATTTTATGATTCAGCGTCCAGTTCAGTACTCCTTTATACCAATTTGCCAGTCTGCTTGGCTTTTCCTCATGCTTTTTGCCAGCGCCTTTTTTAAACATTGAATGGGCAAGCATCGGCACGATCGTCACTGCTACAAGGAGTGACGCTAACAGGGCAAATACAATCGTTAAGGCGAATGGAAGGAATAATTCACCGACCATACCTTGGACCAATCCTAACGGAAGGAACACGGCGATTGTAACGATTGTTGAGGACAGGATCGGACGGAACATTTCCTTCGTCGCTTCGCGAATCAATTCTTTCCCTCTCAGCAATTCACCTTTCAGTGACATTCTTCGGTAAATGTTCTCCACTACGACAATGGAATCATCGATGACACGCCCGATGGCTACCGTCATGGCACCAAGCGTCATGATATTCAGTGTGATGTCCATTTGATTCAACAATAAGATTGCGATTAGAAGTGATAATGGAATCGAAATGACCGAAATGATCGTCGATTTAATATCACGTAAGAACAGTAGGATGATGATGACCGCAAACACAGCACCGAACAGTGCTTTATTCAGCATCGTGCTGACGGACTCCTCAATCGGTTCCCCCTGATCGAAAGTAGAAGTGATTTCGATATTATTCAAGTCATCTTCGAATGTTTTCACTTCATCTTTAACTGCGTTTACGACATCGACTGTATTGGCATCTGCAGCTTTCACGATTTGCAGTCCGATGGATTCTTTTCCATTGGTTCTTGAAACCGATTCTGCTTTACCAGTCATCTCGATCTCTGCAAGCTCTCCTAACTCTACCGTTGGGATTTTCACATCAGCGGGTACAGTTTGCTGAGGAGAAGTTTGTGGAGCCTGCGCATCTTGACCGCCTTGAGTTGGATTCATTTCTTCTCCGCCAGACGGGGTCACTGGAATCTTTATTCCCTTTAAATCTTCCATACTGGAAATATTCCCATCGATCAGGACTGACTTCTGACTGTCACTGAATGTGTACAGACCCAGTGGAGCCGTTACGTCAGATCCTTTGATCATATTTTTGACAGTCTCTTCACTAAGACCATATTGCGCCAGCTTTTCCTGGTCGAATACGAGCTTGGCCTCCTGGATCTCCTGCCCGGAGACTTGAACTGAAGCTACACCGTCAAGACCTTCCAGTCCAGGAATGATGGTTTCTTCTACTGTCGAAGTCAATTGAGCGAGCGATTGTTCATCATCCGCTACACTCAAGGCAATGACAGGGAATGCGTTCATACTGATTCTCGTCACATCGGGGTCATTTACTCCTTCGGGGAATGAAATCCCGGACAAAGCCTCTTCTACTTCTGTTTTCGCTTCATCCATATCTTTGGAAAATTTATATTCAATTTGCACGGAAGAAGCATTTTGGTACGATGTTGAACTAACAACATTCACACCATCTAAGTTTTGCAGACGTTTCTCTATCGGTTCTGATACCTTATCTGCGACATCTTCAGGTGTTCCGCCTGGATATACTGTCGTCACACTGACGACGGGCACGTTGATGTTCGGAAGCGTTTCAAGCTTCATATTAAATCCTGAATATAAGCCTGCCACAATGACGATGAGCGTCATCAGCCAAACGGCAAACTTATTCTTGAGTACAAAGTTGATTATACTGTTCACTCTCTATTCATCCCTTCTATATCTGACTGACTAGTCATAACATACCTTAATATAACTGACCGTACAGTCAACAGTCAATACTTACTAGGAAATAAGGGTTTATTTTTTGTGACCAATCGGTCATAATATAGTCATGGAGTAATCGAGGAGCGAAAAACATGAAGGAAAAAGAGAAGTTAATTATTGAAACATCCATAAAGTTATTTGCCAGTAAAGGTTTCAATGCGACCTCTGTACAGGAAATCGTCAATGAATGCGATATTTCCAAGGGCGCTTTTTACTTATATTTCAAATCGAAAGAAGCCCTGCTGCTGGCAATCATGAAATACTATTTTAAGATGATCAGAGAAAAAATTGATCTTATCGAAAAAGAAGATTTGCCGCCTTATGAAAAGTTCCGCAAACAGCTGGAATATCAGCTTGTGGAGGTCTGGAACCATAAA
>NZ_JABMCR010000183.1 GCF_013179555.1 Bacillus haikouensis | reverse complement strand
TACCACAGTAGTGGACGGACCGATCTTCAAACATCCTATTCCCGTTTTAAAACGTGAAATTATGAAAGACGGAGAGTATGCCTTTTTGCCATTGGAGCTGGATCATATGGCGGATCGCATTGGAAAGTGATCTGTATGTTTATTGAATAAAAAAAAAGCTGAAAAACAATCATTTGATTCTTTTTCAGCTTTTTCCCTCTTTCTGAAATAACAGTCTGTTGTTCATTCTTATCTTTACGATTAGATGACCACTTAATCATTCATTCTATTGTTTCAATACAGTTGTACCTTTTATTTTTCTATTTAATGAAACCAGTGTCATTCAAAATAAAAAGGTCAACAAAACAAAAAAAACAGTAAAGATATCTTAATTCTATATGTCTGAAAATTCTTATAATTGAATAAATACAGAAGGGAGGATGAATAGATGAAGATGAAGGTAAACCGTTTCAAGAGCAGAGTATTCATGATTGCACTAATGGTCCTGATGTTGGTGATCAGCGGCTGCTCCACCAATATGGGGGCAAATTCGGGTGAACAGGCTGATGGACAGGCTTCTAAGAAAGAGAACAGCCTGGTGATTGCCCGTCTGTCCGATGTGGAGAATCTCGATCATCATTTTATGTCCACGATCAATGCTGCGAGTGTGACACACGGTAAAATTTATGAGGGGCTTGTTGGGAGAGACAAAAACGCGAAAATCAAGCCGCTGCTTGCAAAAGAGTGGGAACAGCTGGACGATACAACATGGGAGTTCAAGCTGAGAGAAGATGTCTCATTTCATGATGGGACCCCATTTAATGCCGAGTCTGTGAAGAAAACGTTCGACCGATTAACCGACCCCAACGTGGCTTCGCCTCGAGCCGTTGTATTCAAAATGGTCAAGGAAGTTAAAATAATCGATGAGTATACCGTCCAATTTCTTTTATCCGAGCCATTTTCACCGTTATTATCCATCCTTGCCAGTCATGAAGGCGGAATCATCAGTCCAAAGACCATCGAAACGTACGGAAAAGACATTATCCAAGAACCAGTCGGCACAGGTCCATTTGTCTTCAAGTCCTGGGAAACGGGCAAAGAAATCGTCTTTCATAAAAACGAAAAGTATTGGGGAGACCAGCCCGCCATAAGTGAAGTCGTTTTCAAAGTGGTGCCCGAAGAAACAACAAGAATTTCAATGCTTGAAACGGGTGAAGCCCATATTGCCGAACCCCTGTCTGTGACCATGATGGATTCTGTAAAAGCATCGAAGAACGTGGAAGTATACCGAAGTGAAGGCTTTGGCACCGAGTATGTAGGGTTTAACGTTCAAAAGGAGCCCTTCAATGACGTCCGTGTACGGAAAGCCATCTCCCATGCAGTCGAAATGGATTCGATCATGAAAGGTGTCTTTAATAATATCGGAAAAAAAGCGAACTCCTTATTAGGTTCTAAAGTATTCGGCTATCATCCTGATATGAAAGCATACGAATATAATTTAAACGAAGCCAAGAGGTTACTGGCCGAAGCCGGATATCCTGATGGATTTAAAACCACATTGCTTACAATGGACAGTAAAGAACGAATCAGTCTGGCTGAGGTCATGCAATCCCAGCTCAAAGGGATCGGAATCGACTTGGATATCCAGGTTCAGGAATACGGAACCTTTGTAGAGCAAGCCACAAGTGGAAATTCGGAAATGTTTATCATCAGCTGGAGAAATGCCACGGGAGATGCGGACTATAACCAATACAACCTCTTCCACAGCAATTCCCACGGCCCTGCCGGTAATACATTTTTCTATAGCAATGATGAGGTCGATCAACTGATCGAAATGGCACGTTCTGAAAAGGATCAAAAGAAACGAATCGAACTTTATGCTAAATCTCAGGAGTTGGAAATGGAAGACGCGGTCTATATCCCGGTACGCGTGATCGAAAACATGGCGGCCATCCGCAACAACGTAAAAGACTTCTCTATCAGCCCTGCAGGGTATTTGGAGATTAATGATATTACCATTCAATAATAATGAGGAGTGTCTATGTTTCTTTGGTATAACTGAATGATTGCAGTAAAATCAGAGAGGCTGGGACAAAGCTAATAAACCACGACATAAAGACGAACAATTTCAGCGTATGTTCTTAATACCGCTAATGATTTCCGTGCAAGACTTCGCTTTCCGCGGGTAGCCCGTGAGCCTCCTCGGCAAGCCTGCGGGGTCTCACATTGGCCACTTCTCCCGCAGGAGTCTTCGTCTTGCACTCCAATCAACCGCTGGAAAGTGCTAAAACTTAAGTTTACATTGAACAAAATAATAACCCGAACTAAATTGCCAGTTAGAAGGCAATTTAGTTCGGGTTTTACTTAGACTATAACACTTTTCTCCCTGCCTCTTTTTGCCCCTCCATGCTGAAATGAACAATCTTTACTTATTCTGTCTTTCCTGTGCCTTTAAGGCTACCTTCTCAAGTCCATTTTGAGCAAATTCCACATCGGACTTTTGCATTGCTTTATTATTCTTAAGGTCCTTATTCTTCTGTTTAGACATTCTTTCACCACCCTTGCGTTTTGTTTATATCGTGCACATGGGTTGCGATAAATATTAGAGATTTATTGACTTCGCTTTCCGCGGGTGGTTGGTCAGCCTCTTCGTCTTCCACTCCTATCAACAGCTGGAATAAGCTGAAAACAAAACGTACACTTTAGCAAAACAAAAAAATCCGAACTAATTTGAATCCTGGAATTCAGTTTAGTCCGGATTTTTCTTTACTGCAATCAACCACCTGGGTGAAAAGCAACTATGTGTACGAAAAAAAACTATACATATCACGATATAAAAGGAATTAACTCTACTGCATGAAACATCAAATCCCTCTTATATTTCTCCTTCTTGAAGCTTTTTAATCAACTGTTCAAGCCAATAGGTTGAGTGATCTACTCTCGTTGTTACAAAATCACCTAAAAAGGTTATTAGTTTCTCGTTATCTTCATCTATTTGAATGACGTCTTTAAAATCCTTAATGTATTCCCAGCGTACCCTGGAAGTTTCTAATTTATTTTCTAGTATTTTCACTACTTTTTCCCGGTCTACAAAGTTGATATTTATTAATCCTACTACCATATCACTGATATCATCAGCATTTTCAAATAACTTGTAGATCTTTTTGGGCAGTTCTTCACGGCCTTTAGCCGTAATCCCAAACACTTGCTTGTCCGGCCGGTGTTCTTCTTTAATGATTTCGACTGTTTCGATTAACCCTTGTTTAGCTAATGTATCAAAGTGGTAATACAGTTTACTCTCTGTTAATCCCCCCAGCTTATCCAATGGAATTGGCTCTGAAAGCTGTTTTTTTAATTTATATGGGTAATTATTCTCCTTCATCAGTTTGCTTAATATAAATATTTGAATAGACATGTTTATGCTCCTTCAAGAAATTCTCTCCTTATTTTAGCAAACCTAAGCTGTCACTTCAGCAGTATTCCTTATCCTTTCATTTTCAGTAACATATTGATGGGAAAATACCTCTCCCATTTACAGGCACTATGTCCTATTTCATCCCTTTCATCGCTGAAAAGATAGAGTAAGTATTACTTTTTACTCTTTCCAAACTACTCTGATTAAAGTAGTTTGGAAAGAGGGGAACTCTCATCCCCATCATTCATTAGATTGTGTAGAAGGAGGAATAAAAATAGTATGAATAAAGAAGTCATTCCAATGAAAGAGATTACAAATTTCCAGTCACGAGCAGATGAATTTTTCCCTATTGATTGGTATAAAGAAATGCTTCACAAGCATCCTGTTTATTATCACGAAAAGACGGATACATGGAATGTGTTTAAACATCAAGATGTGAAACAAGTGTTAAGTAATTATGAGTACTTTTCAAGTGAAGGGTCCAGAACCACTATTTTTGTGGGCGCTGATAACAAACAGGAAAAACCTTCTGCTCTAACAAATCTCACAATGATTGATCCTCCCCAACATCGTAAGAGTCGCTCATTGCTGGCAGCTGCTTTCACTCCGCGCAGTCTGAAGAACTGGGAGCCCCGCATTCAACAGATTGCAAAAGAGCTTGTTGAAGATATACCTGAAAACTCGACTATTAATATAGTGGAAGCTTTGGCTGCCCCCCTGCCCAGTCTCGTCATTGCGGATTTATTCGGGGTACCGATACAAGACAGGGAACAGTTCAAAGAATGGGTAGATACCCTTTTCCAACCTTACGACAAAGAACGACTGGATGATATCGCGATGCAAAAACAACAGGCAGCGAAAGAGTATTTCCAATACCTTTACCCTATTGTGGTCCAGAAACGTTCGGATCTTTCAGATGATATTATTTCTGACTTGATCCAGGCGGAAGTAGATGGTGAGAAGTTTACGGATGAGGAAATTGTACAAATGACCATGATGCTTCTGGGTGCAGGGGTTGAAACCACCAGTCATGCCATCTCCAATACGTTCTATTCTTTGCTCTATGATGATGAGAGTATATATGATCAACTGCGAAATAATCTGGATTTAGTGCCAAACACAGTCGAAGAAATGCTCCGCTATCGCTTCCATATGTCCAGAAGAGATCGTACCGTAAAGCAAGACAATGATTTATTAGGTACAAAGCTGAAAAAAGGGGATGTCGTCATTGCATGGATGAGTGCATGCAATATGGATGAAGCAGTCTTTGAGAATCCTTTCACGATCGACATTCACCGCCCAAACAATAAAAAGCATTTAACATTTGGAAATGGTCCTCACTTCTGTCTCGGTGCCCCGCTTGCCCGATTAGAAATGAAAATAGCACTGGAGACTTTTATACAGAACTTTTCACGGATTGAGGCGGTCGACGGGTTTGAATTAGAATGTAATTTGACAGCATCAGCTACCGGACAATCCTTAACAAATCTACCGATGAGGGTCTATTCATAACTGCGTCACGGTATATAAAAAAAACGTCCCATGTCATTTCACGGGACGTTTTTCTCTCTATAAGATCAGGACTCAGTTAAGTCCTGACTATATACCTATTATAAAGTTCAACTTTTTTAATAAGCCGTCCAGCCAGCATCTGCGGTAATGACGGTGCCATTCACAAATCTGGAATCATCAGAAGCAAGGAACAATGCCACAGAGGCAATTTCTTCCGGTTTCCCCGTTCTTGGGTTCAGCCCCAATCCAGGTTGAAGACGTCCCATACCGAATGGATTGATGTTTGTCATGGAATGACTAATATTGGTCTCCACCCCGCCCGGAGCGATGGCGTTACAGCGGATTCCTTCCTGGGCGTACATAAAACCTGTGTTCTTAGTAAATCCAACCACCGCATGCTTGGAGGCAGTATATGCTGCCCCTGCGCGTGCCCCTTGCAGACCGCCTGCTGATGCGATGTTGATGATGACTCCATCTTTTTTCCCTAAGAAGATCGGCAGCGCTTTACGTGTAGAGCGCATCACACTCGTCGTATTGATGGCAAATACTCTCTCCCATGCATCATCTGCAATGTCACCGGCAGGTTCGAAATTATCCATGATACCGGCATTATTCACTAAAACGTCCAAAGTACCATACGTCTTAACAGCTGTATCGATCAGATTCTGTATATCTTCTTCTTTCGCAACATTTGCCAAGACAGCGATTGCGTCTCCACCATTTGCTTTAATTTCTTCCACAGTAGCCTTCGCTGCTTCTTCATTAATATCAGAAACGACTACCCTGGATCCTTCTTTGGCATAAAGGAGTGCAATCGCTTTACCCATCCCGGAAGCTGCACCTGTAACGACTGACACTTTGTCTTTCAGTTTCATAACTGTTTCCTCCTTGAGATAAAAGAATGATTTATTAAACACTTGTTTATTATTTACGTTCTAAGTCTAGTATAATAATGACTAGAGAGATGAATCAATCAGCAAACACAGCTGTCATTGTCTATTAGTAAACAGCATGAAGGTCCTATGATGATTAACTGAACTGTAATGAACATGGGAGGGATAAAATGTCCAGTAAAGATGAGATCGTTGATAGAAGAATTGTTAAATCGAAGAGAGCGCTGAAAGATTCGATCCTGGCCTTAATGCAAAAAAAGGACTTCAAGGATATATCCATCACTGAAATCGTGCAGGAAGCTGATTTAAATCGGGGCACATTTTACAAACACTATCCATATAAGGAAGACTTATTGAATGAAATCATAGATGACGTCATTTCGGATTTAATCGCTTCTTATCGTGAACCTTATAAGAACAGGGAAACATTTGAAGTAAACAAGCTGACATCCCACGCCATCAAAGTATTTGAACATGTAAAAAAGCACGCCAACTTTTATACATTAATGGTGGATTCAAATGGTTTACCGGGCTTCCAATATAAACTATGTGATATTCTGAAGAACCTGTCCATGCAAGACTTCGATGACCACCATGATCAAGACTCCCCGGTCAACAGAGAACTTCTCTCCAGTTATCACTCCTACGCTATCTTCGGTATGATCATCGAATGGATCAATGGCGGATTTAAGTATAGTTCCAACTACATGGCAGAACAATTATTAACCATCATCAATCGAAATCAGCCAGCTGCTGTCATGAGACCGAGAAAATTCACCTGATTGAAAAAAAGCATCGGCCTGTGCGGCCAATGCTCCTTTATTTTACGGTTTATCTCTTGTTAAATGCGTTCAACATCCAAATATGCTTTTCGAGTGATGTTTTCATCACGATAAATAGATCTGCTGTAGGCTGATCCTGGGAATCCTCTGCTGCTTCAATGATTTTCCTGGAATCAGCCACAACCTGTTGAAAATCTCTTACTAAAGTATCAACCATTTCAACAGCCGATTCTTGTCCGTTTGATTCTTCAATGGTAGCCGTTTCAAGATATTCTTTCAAAGTGGCGATTGGCTTCCCTTTAATCGTCAGGATTCTTTCAGCCACTTCATCAATATACGACCCCGCCTCGTTATAATACTCTTCAAATTTCTCATGCAGAGTGAAAAATTCAGGACCCGTTACATACCAGTGATAATTGTGAAGTTTTGTATAAAGGACGTTCCAATTCGCAAGTTGTTTATTAAGTGCCACGACTAATTGTTGATTCATATCTGATCTCTCCTTTTGTGTTGTAGTATCATTATATCCTTATTTATAATTATTATCAATTAATAAGTATTATCATTAAAAGAATACAATTTTATTTTTCCCAAAGAGTGATTTAACATTCGGGTTTCTTCTAAAAAAAGAACAAGGGGATGACTTTTCTTAAGTCACTCTCGCTGACGTCGGGATTTGGCTTCAATAACGTGGCCTCAAAAAAAGAGCCGGACAATCAGCTGACTAAACAAACTGATGAACCAACTCATTTCAACTATATCACTGATAAAAAAATGGACCCTTCCCTCACCTCATGTGGTGAACAACCGACCATCAAGCGCTTTTATATATCGGCTGGCTGATCTTTGAACTGCATTAGCTGCATCCTCTTTTACCACTTTATGAAAAGCGTTGTATAACTTATTAAATGATAACTCATCTACTTTTCTTGCCATCTCTTCCACTTTGTTTGCGGGCAGCGGAATCAAGTTCGGGTAGCTGTACATAAAACTTACCCAGTTGGTATCTGCCACCACCTGTATGATATCCCCAGTTAGAAGAATCCCTTTTCCTTCATCTCCAGTTTTCCAATGACATACTGCCCCGCCTTTGAAATGTCCACCAAGACGATGTAACATCACCCCTTCACTTAACTCTGTTTCTTCTCCTTCCCATAAATGAATGTGTCGACTCGGTTCCATTATCCAATCTTTATCATCGTGGTGAATGTAAATAGGTGCATCGAAAACTTCTGCCCAGGCAGCCTGACTTGAATAATAATGGGGATGAGAGAGAGCTATTGCATCAATTCCACCTAAACCATGAATAAACTTAATGGTTTCAGGATCAAGAAAAGTAATACAATCCCACAGAACATTAAAGCCATTACCTACTACTAAATATGCGGTTTGGCCAATTCCGAAATTTGGAGATGTTTTTATACTATACAGCCCTTCCGCTTCTTTCGTCATCATATTTTTATATAAGCCACTTTTTACTAAATCATCTTGAGTCGTCCATGATTGACCATTAGGGTTTACATATTGTCTCTTATCTTCACAAACCTGACAGTGTTTAGGTTCACTGACACTTTCAGCGTATTGTACTCCACAAGTAGTACAAATATATTTTTTCATCATTCTGCCTCCCCGTAGTTTCACTTCTCCTTAATGCTACAGGATTTGGTTGATTTATTCATCCTCAAAATAAATGAAGTTGATCTGCAACTATAGGTGGAGGGTGGAAACTGTCTCGCAATAATCTAAAGTTCACCGCAACAGTGGCCTGACACTACAACAGGAGCTGCACATTCCTTTATAATAGGAAATTTAGTGTTACTATAACTTCTTTGTTAAGGGGAATAATGTACATTCTTTAATGGTCTCACTATCTGTTAGTACCATTAATAACCTTTCTATTCCAAATCCCCAGTACT
>NZ_JABMCR010000182.1 GCF_013179555.1 Bacillus haikouensis | reverse complement strand
TTGTAAAACCTTTTGATGAAGTTAGGGTAGTAGACGCGATAAGGAGAGTATTAGGTTCATGAAAAGTGGAGAGAGATTGTTTCAATCTCTCTTTTTGATGTTTTCGTTTTCGAATGAAATAAGCTATAATAGATAAGAAATTAAGTAGAAAGTTAAAGGATGATTGTTTATGATGATTGCTTCATCCATTTTGGCAATATGTATGGGGTTTTTTGTATTATTTATTCGAATGAAGGCACAGAAAAAGCCGGTAAGCGGTAAAAAGATCATTTTACCACCTCTTTTTATGAGTACAGGTGCATTAATGTTTCTATTTCCTTTCTTCCGGGTTACTCTGGGCGAGTTATTGGAAGCACTAACGGTGGGAATGTTGTTTTCCATTTTACTGATAAAGACGTCTAAATTTGAAATTCGCGATAATGATATTTACTTAAAGCGATCTAAAGCATTTGCATTTATACTGATTGGACTTCTGATTTTCCGAATTGCTGCCAAATCGCTCCTGAGCGCGTCAATCGATTATGGATCCCTCAGCGGCATGTTTTGGATCCTTGCATTTGGAATGATCGTTCCTTGGAGAATTGCCATGTATCTTCAATATAGAAAGCTCTATCAGGAAAATCGTGACCTTACGACCAATTCAATTTGAACGTAAGCAGGCTAAAATGATTTCATTTTAGCCTGCTTTTTTATGTTTAAAGATTTTAAATTTTCAAGGACCATCGGCGGCTGGAGGTATTTCCTCGTTGTTGTATTTATGACATTTTTCTTGCAAATCTCCAAAATGTGATTATCGTTTTATCTCCTTGGAAAGAGGGTATGAAAAAACATATATTTATATAAGGAGTTTTAATGTTGTTCACATTACATGATATCTGGACGTTCTTTCTTGCATCTTTTTTAACACTGCCGCTAGTGACCATGGTACATGAAGCAGGTGGTCATGTATTAGTTGCAAGCATATTTGGAGTTAAAATAAAATTTGCGATCGGCACCGTTAAACCATTGATAAAGATAGGGCCCCTGGCCCCTCCGAGATAAATAGGATGTGTTTTATGGAAGGCTGGTGCCAATACACTGAATTAAAATACAATAAAGTGTGGTTGCATGTTCTGATATATTTATCAGGCAGCTTATTTAATCTTTTTCTCCCTCTTTCCTTATCGGAACAGAGACGGGAAACCGAGCGACGGGCAAGCCATCTACAAAAGGGCAGTTGGAATGCCCATAATAAAAGGTAAACGATGAGCATCGTTTACCTTTTATTTGCCTTTCTCCATCTCTTGAAGAGCAGAAGGGCTGCACCAACAAATATGATATAAAGAACAATCGGTATCACCAGAATAGACCCCATACAATTCCTTCCCTTTCGATTGATTTAAAATAAGTGCTCAAAAGGAGCCACATCAATCTGCATTTCATCCAGCTTCTTGCGGAGAAATTTATGGTCGCGTTTTGGAGTGGCCAGGATGTAGCCTCTTATTACTAAATCTTGAGAAATGGCCGTTGCTTTTTCCTTAAGGGCCAATTCACCAATTTTTCCTGCGATTTTATATTTTGCAACGTCTCTGAATAATTCAGGAACGGGAGTAACCAATTCATTCAGCATATTTTTTTCTTTTTCATTCCATAAATGGATTGTTTCATTAACGTAGTATTCTTCCCAGTCCATATCTGATTTCCCGTCTTCTTTGGGGAATCTCTTCAAGAACTTCCGGAACATAAAGAAACCGCCAATTGCAAAAGATGCAATTAGGAAAACAACCCAAAAAAGGATAAAGTATAAAAACCATCCGTCAAGCTGCATGCTCTCACCTCAATTTTTTCAGCACTATTCTTTCTGAAATAGAAAGAAAAATAGTGCATTTAAATACGTAAAAAAGTTTATATGTATCGTCTATCATTATAGACAACGTTAAAGGATGTGACAAGAATATCATTACAAATCAAAAAGATACCTTACTGTTCTTAATAAGAAATGATATACTAATAAATAACAAATATCGTGAATATTCTTTCTTTTTCGATAGTGGTGAAATCTTTAGCCGGTCAGGAAGGACGTGGGAGCATATGGGAAAGTACAAAGGCAGGATTTTATTTGTGTTAGCAGGAGTCTTTTTAATAATAATTTGGAATTTCATTTATTATTTTGTTCTTCAATACTCCTTCAACTTGCAAGTGGATCTGCTTTTTTCCATTCTTATTTTATTTATCGGATATTATACAGGCAAAAACTACGATGATAGCAATGAGGCTGTAGCCGCCCTTAGTAAAAGTGAAGAAAAAATCAAAAGGTTAAACGAAGAATTACAGCTCGTCCTGCAGAATATTACGGAAGTAGTGTTCCACACAAATTCCAAAGGGGAATTTCAATTCCTCAACCAATCATGGGAAGAATTGACGGGTTACAGCCTTAAAGAGAGCTTACATAAAAACGCCTTGCATTTTATCTCGCTGCATGAACGGCATGAATTTTTGCGTGTCCTAAGAAGAAGTATCAGTGAGAAAATGGAAAAAACAAAGATTGATTTTTCTTTTCAAACCAGAAATGGACAGTTTAGATGGGGGGAAGTAAATATCAAAATAAATTATACTGATAAAGGGGAACTTGCAGGGACCGTAGGGACAATCTCCGATATAACGGAACGAATACATAATGAAGAAGAATTACTGGAAATGAATGAAACACTTGCCATTGAGTCACAGAAATTGTCTGTGGCTGGGCAATTGGCTGCAGGAATTGCACATGAAGTCAGAAATCCACTGACTTCCATTAATGGTTTCCTTCAGCTGCTGAGAGATGATGCAAACGATAAGGCTAAAGAGTATCTGGAAATTGTCTTCTCAGAAATAAAGAGAATCGAACTCGTACTCAGTGAACTCTTGATTTTGGCGAAACCTCAATCAGTCACTTATAAACGCATCAATATCATACATACACTTGATCATGTTGCAAAGCTCCTTAATACAAACGCAATCCTTTATAATATCGAAATTCAGACTGCATTCAAGCAGGGGGAGTTATATATAAGAGGAGACGAAAATCAGCTCAAACAGGTTTTTATCAATCTTTTGAAGAACGCCATCGAGGCGATGCCTCATGGAGGGAATATAATGATACAAGCCGAGATCAAAGAGAATAATAAGGTGGAACTTACTTTTAAAGACGAAGGGGTAGGCATGAAAAAACAAACCCTTGATAAACTGGGCGAGCCATTCTTTACAACAAAAACAAAAGGTACAGGATTAGGTTTGACGATTTGCTTACGTATCTTAAGGGATCATTCTGCAGATATAAGAGTTCAGAGCGAGCAGGGGCAAGGAACGACCTTTTCAATAGCATTTGAAGCCGCACAGCAGCAAGAGAGGAAAAAGAGAGAGCAGATACACAATGTATATTATTGAAGGAGTTTTAGGGTGTCTTTGATATCCCTGAAACTTCTTTTTTAGGCGTATTGGAAAAATGGCAGGACTGCCTGGGAATCGTACCAGCGGAGACAGCACGCGAATCCCAAGAGGTTTTGAAGTTTATAGGTGGTAAGTATTTTTGATGTGTGAATTTAAAAAGGTAGTAACTTTAATGATTTTTCATAAAAAATTCCCCTATCATTAATACATAGTTCTTACCACAATAAATTAATTTGACGATATTAGATAAACGTAAAAGAACAAATAAAATGATTGAATATATTAATATTGATTACCATCTAAGTACGTACTCATAGCATATGTAAATCTACATGCAGTTTGCATGTAGATTTTTTACATTATATTACAGAAGTACAGTCATTTCATTCTAATTCGCATAAAATATATTAGTTTAGAATAAAGGAGGTGAGATTATGGGAATTTATCTAGACGGTAGAACAAGTCAAAATGCTAGTTTAGCTAACAGTATTTCAACTCCAATCCTTGTAGGTACCGATTCTTTATTTGGTGTAGTTGGATTAGACGTTACAAAAGCGACTGTTGGTCAGATAAGAGTCGAGTTTAATGGAACTGTAGCTGTACAGTTACCATTAATTCCACTTGCAACTAGTGTAACTATTACTATTGTTAGAGGAACACAACAATCAGGATTAACAACAGTTTATACTGCAGAACAACAATTAAGTCTTGAAATATTAGGCCCTCAACTTGTTACATTTTCCGGGGCAGACTTTAACCCCCCTAAGCCGGTAAGCGGACCTTTAGTATATACTGCATATATTAGCGCCTCACTTTTAGGGACAATTAGAGTTGGTCCAGAGAGCTTTAGCGCGATTGCATCTGCAGGGTAATTTCATTTGGGACAAGCATGCCCCTCCTTAATTGGCGGGGCATTTTTAAGAGATTAAAAAAAGCCTACTATTATTACTAATGTCAATTTTTTACTCAACAGTTCTCTCTTGGTAAGGCTGCAAAATACATACTCATTAAAAGGATTGCCTTAAACTTATCGCTTGCTGCGAACTTAATATTACTTAAGACTAAAGGTAGGGACGGGACATATTTTCGACTTTTACACATGATTATGAGGCAGAGTGCATTTGTCTTTACGGCCAAAAAATACAAATTTTACACAACACTTTGTTGTGAGTTAATATGATACAGAATGAATACTTAACAATCCTGTATTTAATTGAGTAGTCTTTTGATTAGCATTGGACTATTCTGTAACGGTATTCAGCAATCTTAATTGTGTTCCAATTTTGAGTTAGATATTTATTATTAATTTAAATGCAGTTAATTAAATTGAGGTTATACAAAATGAGGATTTGACTACACATGTTGGGGGAGATGGGAATGGGGTTCATTAAAACGTATCTAGCTGGTCAGTCTAGAAGACCAAAGGGTGTTATCGGTAAGTTAATGGGTAAATTGATGAACAAAGTCAATGCGCAAATGAACGAAACAACGATTCAATTACTTGGTATTGATGATGATGATTATGTGTTGGAAATCGGCTTCGGAAACGGAAAGTATATCGCAGAAATTATAGAAAGAGTAAAGGGGACTCATGTACTGGGCCTGGATTTTTCCGACGAGATGGTAAAGACTGCAACCAAAATCAACAAGAATTCAATAAAGGAAGGGAGAGTTCAAATTGAACAGGGTGAAGTTGAAAAAATTCCTTTCAGCAATGGGATGTTCGATAAAATATTCACAGTGAACACTATTTATTTTTGGTCTGACCCTATTCTCGGATTACAAGAAATAAAAAGAGTGCTCAAGCCGGGGGGAAGATTAGCTATTACATTTCGTTCTAAGGATATAATGTCTCAAAGGACCTCCGATGAATATGATTTTTCTTTGTTTACTCCGGAAGCAGAGGAAGTTCAAACCTTACTAAAAGATACAGGTTTTACGAATATCAGCAACCAGCATTTTAGTGACAAGTCGATTGGATATTATTGCGTAGTGGCAGAGAACTAATTGATTGGTAAACTACGTATTTAAGTAGTTCAGAAAACCTTGTTTATGTGTATCCATTAAAGTAGGCAATAGTGAAGATCGAACAGCCAGGTTTACTAAATGACGCAACAACTTAAGATCAGGTAGTTGCTCTTTATCCCATAATTTGAGTTAAATTGAAAAATATATTTATTATTTATTTTGTTCGACGAATAGTGAATTATAGGAATTACTAGTAGTTGATTTTGATAAACTCGTTTACTAACTAGCAGTATCATACAAAAAATCTTTGTTTTCTCTATGATTAATAGTAGAATATGACGTGTGGTAAAATTTAAAATTCTACAAATATGAACTGGAAAACTGTAGCTAGGGTTCCGCTATTTATAGGTCTGTGACCGAGGGCTGCATCTTTTACAAAATGTAAAAGGCACCTATTGACATAAAAGGTCCGAGGGGAAAGGTTCAGCGTATTTCTTATGCGTTGAAATCTTTCTCGTCTCGGACCTTTTTTACTTTTAAAGGAGGCTTATCTTATGGAGAATATTGATGAATTAAAAGCTGGGGTTGCTGTAATAATTTTGAATGAGGAAAATCAAGTTTTATTACAGAAGAGAGCGGATGTAGGACTTTGGGGTATTCCTTCAGGACATGTAGAAATAGGGGAAACAGTGACTGAGGCGGCAGTCAGAGAAGTAAAAGAGGAAACAAATTTAGATATAAGAATTAAAAAGTTGATTGGTGTTTATTCTGACCCTGAATCACAAGTGTTTTATTATCCAAGCGGTAAAGTAGTACATTTTATAACAACGTGTTTCCTTGCTGAAATAACAGGGGGGAAACTTAGATGTAATTCAGATGAATCACTTGAAATTAGATTTTTTGGACAGGGAGCCCTTCCTCAGGACTTATTGAAAATGCATCCTCGATGGTTAAAAGATGTTCTTGCAGAAAGAGAAATGGCTTTTATTCGGTAAAGAGATATTCTTATTTATGGTGATCTAAATTAATTCATACATTTTCACCTAAATTCTTAACAATTATTATTTGAAACGGCAAAATCAAGTAGAAGTATCAATCTCTCATCTATTTTGCGTGACATAAAGGAGCACGATTATGGGAGTTGAGACCTTTGATCGTCGCAAATTGAATGAACACAAGAAGTTTTATAATTCGGGATTTAACAGGAAGGTAAGGCTGCCCGATCTTAAAGGAAAAAGACTATGACATTTCTAAATGGTCACTCGGGGCATGGTTGGGAAATTTAAAGAGACAGGTAGAAATATCAATCCAAATGAATTGATATTTCTCATTCTATTAGTGTTTTCGAAAGCCATATGAGTTGCATCGTGCTTATCAGAATGCCATCAAACAAAAATACATGTTTTTTAAGGCTTGTCCTCTCGTCCTGCGTCGGTTTTGCATTCCATTATCGTAAGTGAAGGACGAAGGAATGCTGGACTGAATTTGATATTAGATGGTGCACCTGCAATTTGGGATTTAACACAACTCGACCCATTAGTGATAGGCTTTAATACTTAAACCCGGTTCCAGTACTTCTACTAAGACAAGGGAACCGGGTTTTGTTTGTATACCCTATATTTCCCTTATTAATGAAAGGAAGGCTCCTAATTGTGGAGAAACACCATCCTTAGGGAAGGCCACTGAAATATTTATTGTAAAAGGATCATTTAACTCTCTAAATACCACTCTAGGATGATTAATCGTTTGGAAAGGGCTAGGGAGTAGGGCGATGCCCATTCCGAACGATACTAACGAGATGATAGTATGCAGGTCATGTGCCTCCTGTAAAATGTTCGGGCTGTAGCCTGATTTGTGGAAGAAGCTGATAATTGCATCATAAAAAGCTGGACCTGTATTCCTTGGTGTTGTTATAAATGGATGATTGAACAAACTTTTTGCATCAAGTTTTGCTGTATTATCCGCTAATGGATGATCTTTGGGGAGCACAGCAACGAAGGTTTCTTCCCGGAGCTTTTCAACACTTAATTGTAAAGAATCGATTGGCGATACGAGCAGCCCTACATGGATTTCTTTCTTGTGTAAAGCTTCTACTTGTTCAGAAGTTGTAAGTTGTTTTAAAACTATGTTGATATATGGGTTCCTCTCGCGGAATAAGCGAATGATATTTGGCAACAGGTCGAAGGTAACTGAACCTGTAAATCCTACAATTAGTTGTCCATATTCCCCATTATGAATTCTTACTGCTTCCTCTTTTGCATTTTCCAAGCTTTTGATAATGGCGTATGCATTCTTTAAAAAAGACTGACCCGCTTCTGTTAATTCTACATGCCTTTTTGTTCGCAAAAATAGCGGGATCCCAATCTCTTTTTCAAGATTTTTGATTTGCTGGCTTAAAGGAGGCTGTGCCATTTTCAGTCGTTTTGCAGCGTTGCTGAAATGCAGCTCTTCCGCAACTGCAATAAACACAGAAGCGGGCACGATGGGAGAAGAGTTACTGGATATCCTTGAAGAAGAGGGGGGAGATTTAACCAATGTGGGTGTCGGTCATAGTGATCGAAATGCTGACCCAGAAATTTTATCCATTTTTTATATATTGTATAGGTAATTTTAAACAAAATGTCGAAGTATGTATTATGAAGTTTTTTCCGGAGGAGAGAAGCTGAGTTGGAAGTAAGCAAAGAAGATATGGTTATTTTATATATATTCAGTCAGATAAAATGCGATTAATGAAAAGATATTACAACATCATACATACTAAAGAATCAGAAGTCGCTGAGATCATTGAGGTTACTCTTGAAAGGGTAAGACAATTAGTTTACAAGAGTGAAAGGATACTGGTGGATTTCTTATGTCAAGCATACAAGGTTAATTTCTTTCATGAATTGAGGTAGTAGTACTTATAACATTGATTATAAGCATTATATTATTTTCAGGAGTAGTGTCAGATTAAGTGTATTTGTTGTATTACATATACTTATACTGCGCAATAAAGAAATCCTATTTCAGATGCTTAATGAAAGAAAATAATTTAGCAAATCGGGATGTTATACAAAAAGGTACGCTTTAATGAGCGCACCTTTGTTTTTACGAGTTGTAAGTTTCTCTGTTTATATTCACAATATCCTTATGTGATAATTCCCCTTCCTTTTTTTCTGCAAAGAGCTCTGCAAACCGTT
>NZ_JABMCR010000181.1 GCF_013179555.1 Bacillus haikouensis | reverse complement strand
TGTAATTTCACTAAAATGCTAGTGCAGGTTACTTTTTCCAAAGTTGGCAGCTGCATTAATACTAATACCCTTATCATAGTAAAATAAACCAGCAAACGCGTTTACAGTTGAGTTACAAGATTATAACGAATATTAGGATGAAATGTCGAAAACCATCTTTATGTAACGAAAATGAGGGCATAAATGAACGCGATTACTAAATTGTTTGGATCCCCCCTGAACACCGCGGCTGATTTACGTGCAAGACTTCGCTTTTCGAGGGTGACCCGTGAGCCTCCTCGTCGCAATACGCTCCTGTGGGTAGAAAAGCGGAGGGGCTTTGCTCAGAGGCGGGTGGCATAAGGCGAATCGGCCACGAAGGCGTTCTTTGCCTTCTTGGACGAGTTGACTTATGACAAGTTCCTCTAAGCCCCGGAGCTGGACAGGACTCACATTAGCCACTTCTCCCGAGGGAGTCTTCGTCTTGCACTCCAATCAACCGCTGGACAGTAGATATACATAACGTGTATCACAAAACTCATTCTAAAATCAGATGAATTATGACTGCTTCCCTCTCATTTGTTTCTTGATCAAAACTATTAGGAGGCTATAATCAAGACACGTGATTCTCCGTTTTTACCGCTGTATCCAGGTTCTTAATGATGTCATATGCCATATGGAACCATTTTGATGTTTCGAGACGCATCGTGTTGATGGATATCTTCAATTTAGACCCTTCCATTCCAAGTCCTACAGCGCGGCCGTGTTTATTGCACAAATCGAATACCTTGGAACCGTCAATCCGGTTGGTTCCTTCTGGAGACATATAGATATTGACCACCTTCTGCTCCTGTTTGATCACTTCAAGATCCGTATTCTTGGCAAAGATCTTCATCTCGGTAATGAGATATAGATACTCCACTTCTTCAGGATATTCACCAAATCGGTCAAGCATTTCTTCCCTCAATTCTTCAATTTCAGGCAGGGAGGAAAGGGATCGGAATCGTTTGTACATCTCAATCTTCTGATGCCCATCCTTAATATAGGTATCCGGAATATAAGCATCCACCTCAATATCCACTTCAAAAGTGGACTCAGGCTTCTTAGGGATATCCCCCTTCCGCTCTTCAATCGCTTCTTTAAGCATTTGTGAGTAGAGATCAAACCCTACGGAATCGATGAAGCCATGCTGCTGTGCACCGAGCAGGTTACCCGCACCGCGTATTGTCAAGTCCCTCATCGCAATCTTGAATCCTGATCCGAGCTCCGTGAATTCTTTGATGGACTGGAGACGTTTCTCCGCCACTTCCGTCAGTACTTTGTCCTTCCGGTACGTAAAGTAGGAATACGCCACGCGGTTCGAGCGCCCCACCCGGCCTCTCAGCTGATACAGCTGCGACAAGCCCATACGGTCTGCATCAAATACGATGAGTGTATTGACGTTCGGGATATCGACACCCGTTTCGATGATGGTCGTTGTCACAAGTACATCATACTCACCTGCAAGGAAGCTTAAGATCACTGATTCCAGCTCACCCTCACTCATTTGTCCGTGAGCATAAGCAATTCTTGCATCAGGGACGAGCATCGAAATTTCATCCGCTTTACGCTCGATATCCTCCACTCGGTTATATAGAAAATAAACCTGGCCATTACGCGCCATTTCCCGTTCAATCGCCTCTTTGATCAGCGGGCCATTATATTCCATGACATACGTCTGTACTGGAAAGCGGTTCTCCGGCGGTGTTTCGATGACAGACAAATCCCTAACCCCAAGCATAGACATGTGCAAGGTGCGGGGAATCGGGGTAGCTGTCAAGGTCAACACATCGATATTCGTTTTAAGTTGTTTTATTTTCTCTTTGTGAGTCACACCAAATCGCTGTTCTTCATCGATTATCAGCAGTCCGATATCGCGGTATTCAATGTCCTTGGATAAAAGGCGGTGCGTACCTACGACGATATCAACCGTTCCTGTTTTCAGTCCTTTGATCGTTTCCAGCTGCTGCTTTCTTGTCCTGAAGCGGCTTAACAAGCCAATCTCGATCGGAAAGTCCTGAAACCGTTCCTTGATGGTTTCATAATGCTGCTGGGCTAAAATGGTGGTCGGTACCAGGAAAGCAACCTGCTTACCGTCTGCAATCGCTTTAAAAGCAGCGCGGATCGCGACTTCAGTCTTCCCGTATCCTACGTCTCCGCACAACAATCGATCCATAGGCCGTTCTTTTTCCATATCATGCTTGATTTCATGAATCGACCTTAATTGGTCATCCGTTTCCTCATAAGGAAAGGCTGTTTCGAAATCACGCTGCATATCACCATCGGGGGAAAAGGCATAACCCCTTGCAGCTTCACGCTCGGCATAAAGTTTGATGAGATCGTCAGCAATATCCTGAACGGAAGATTGAACCTTGGATTTAACCTTCTTCCATTCAGTTCCGCCCAGTTTATAAAGCTTTGGTTCTTTACTCTCTGAACCGACATACTTCTGCACAAGATCGATCTGTTCAACCGGAATATACAGTTTATCGCTGCCTTGATATTTGACGTGAAGATAATCTTTATGGACCCCGTTGATTTCCAACGTTTCCAGCCCTAAATATTTTCCGATCCCGTGATTGACGTGCACCACGTAATCTCCGACTTTCAACTCAGAGTAACTCTTTATTCTTTCAGCATTTGAAAGTTTTTGCCTTCTTGGTTTCTTTTTTTGAGTTCTTTTATTGAACAACTCTTCTTCAGTGATGACGGCAAGTTTCTGCATTGGAAGTTCAAATCCATTCGTAAGGCTTCCATTGATCATTTGAACCTTGCCATTTAATAACTTGGAACCATCTTCGACAAATGCAATCTCGATTTCATAGTCATCAAGTACACGCTGCAACTTCTTCACACGTTCCTCATCAGGTCCAAGCAGAATAACGGTATATTTTCCTTTCTTCCAGCGGTCAAGCTCTGCCTTCAACACATTCATCTGTCCATGGAAATTCTGCATCGGTTTAGCTGAGACATTGAAAATGTTTTGAGGGCTCGTATTCGGTATATGACGCAGAAACAAGGAGAAATAAACCTTAGGCAGCTTCGTATTGGCTGTCAAGGATGGGAAGTTATGAGAAACGGAAAGTTCGTGTATAATTTGTCCATCCTGCAGGAGGGATGTATACCACTCTGCTTCTTCCCTCTCCAGGGATTCACTCATCTCCAGGATCCTGCTGTATTCATCAAAGAAAATTACGCTGTCACCGGGCAGATAATCTAGCAAACTACTAGGCGTCTCATAGGCAAGGGAGAGATACTTGAATATCTGCTCAGGAATCTGACCATTCTCAAGCTGCGCGATTTCATGCCCAATATACTCTGTGAGCTTTTCTTTCACACTGTCTGCCTTTATCTTTTTTAGGCTTCTCGACATGCCCTCTTCAATTTTCTGGATTAAGCTCCCCATGTCTTCGTAATTCATCAAGACTTCTGATGCCGGTCCGACTTCGATGTTCTTCAGCTTATCGATGGACCGTTGATCATCCACCGAAAATGTACGGATTGAATCGATTTCCGTATCAAACAATTCAATCCGTACAGGATTAGGAAGAGTCAACGGGTAGATATCGACAATCCCCCCTCGAAGACTGAACTCCCCCGGGGTACTCACCATTCCGGTTCGCTGATAACCCATTTGAACCAATTGATTCAAGACATCGTCGAGGTCGATATCTTCTCCATACGTAAATGTGATTTGATTCTTTTCCCACTGTTGTTTAGGAGGAAGTATTTTTCTTAACCCTGCTACGGGTACAATATAAACACCTTTTTTATTTTTTGACAGCTGATTCAATACTTCTATCCGTTGTGACCGCAGTTCCGGGCTTGCCACACTCAATTCCGCTGCGATCAGTTCATTAGCGGGATACAGATAGACTTCATCTTCGGATAGAAATTGAGTCAGATCTTCGTATATTTTTTGTGCCTGAAACAGATTATGGGTAACCACCACAGTGGATTTAGTTGTTTCAAGATAAACATCCGCTATATAAGCAGTACGTGAAGAGCCAGACAGACCTGCTACAAGTTGTTCAGATAATTGTTCTTCAACTCCGATTATAAGGGATTGAAGTTCTTCGCTTTGGTGAATTTGTTTTAAAATACCTTTCAAGTTTACGCTCCTTCCCGTGATTCTTTCTATCTATCGGTTCAATATCTCACAAACTCTATCCATTTAGACCTGATTAAACAACGAATAAGACTGTTTAATCGGGCTTGTATATATAAACAGAAAAATGCTTTGGTTCTTCTACCAAAGCGTTGTTGCCAAATAATGATATAAACTCTTACTGAATGATATAATCCAATCCATGATAATCCGGATTTCTCTCCAGACTTTCCTGACAATCTTCACAAATTGTGCGAACACGGATATCACCATTATGTTGGTACTCAACCATATGTATACGTTCCTCCTCAGTCAGTTTGTGGATGCCCAGCTGTTCTGAGTGAACCGACACATCGGAAATCGTCCCTACATTCGTACCACAATGCCGGCAATGATAGTGGATAGCCAATTGATATCCCTCCAATTACATTTATACGTTTAGTATGAACGGAATAGAAGGGACTTATTCAGTTGGCATTTTGTTTTTCGATTCTAATCACCGCTATTGATTTCCGTGCAAGACTCCGCTTTCCGCGGGCGGTTGGTGAGCCGCCTCTGTCGTACCTCCCTGCGGGGTCTCACCTAACACGCTTCTCCCGCAGGAGTCTGCGTCTTGCACTCCAATCAACCGCTGGAACGGATGTTACAAAGTTTAATTAAACCTATTCATTACTTCGATAAAAGGTTTATCAAGCCAACTTTTACATGCTTCGACTGAGTCATTGATGACTTTATCCAGTTCTGCCTGTTCTTCTTTGTTGAATTTACCCAACACATAATCAGGTACACTCATACCGTTTGCGGGCCGGTCGATGCCGACCCTTATCCGGTTAAAGTTCTGTGTGCCTAAATGAGCAATCGTGGACTTGATGCCGTTATGGCCGCCAGCGCTTCCCTTCTGACGCAATCGTATCTTTCCTACAGGCAAGTCCAGATCATCATAGATGACAAGCAGGTTATCTTCATCTATATCAAAATAGTCCATTAACGGAACGATGCTTTCCCCGGAAAGATTCATATATGTAAGGGGCTTTAACAGAACGATCTTCTCACCCTTATAGTGATACGTTCCGAAGACTCCTTTAAACTTTGATTGATTCAGGGATAAACCGAGCCGTTCTGCAAGTGCATCCACGATGACAAACCCAATATTATGCCTGGTTTTTTCGTATTGTGACCCCGGATTTCCGAGTCCGACGATTAATTTCATTCTTCCACCTCATTCTTACCTGTTACTACTAGAATAAACGTAAAAAGCGCAACCTGCAAAAGGTTACGCTAAAAAAGGGAAGATTATTCTTCGGAAGACTTACTTTCTTCACTCGCTTCGGTTTCTCTTCCTTCTTCGTTCTCAGGAACACCAGCTTCCTGTTCTTCACCGGTTGAAATCTCTTCTTCCTGTCTTGGAGCAAGGATGGAAGCGATCGTGCGGTCATCTTCCTCGTTCAGTGTCACGCTGTATTTATCACGTATATCCGCAATCGTTACGGTATCACCGACTTGAAGCTCTGAAATATCCACTTCGATTGATTCTGGGATATCTGAAGGCTTCGCTGTAACGGAGACTTCATGAAGGGGCTGCTGTAAAACTCCGCCGTCCTTCACTCCCGCAGCCTCTCCTGTAAGCTCGATACGGACGTCTGCATCCATTTCCTGAGACATGTTAACCGCAAGGAAATCAACGTGCGTAATTTCATCCTTAATATGATCCTGTTGATAGTCACTTAAGACGACATTTTGTTTGTTTCCGTTGATGTCTAAAGAAATGATTCCGTTTCTTCCTACTTCCCGGATCGTCTTGATAAAGGTAATCGCGTCAATCGCAATCGGTGTATTTTCTGTTTTATAGCCATAGACAACGCCCGGGATATTTCCACTGTGTCTAAGGTTCGTTAAAGTCGATCGTTTAAAATCATCTCTCGTTTTTGCTTTTAATTCTGTTGCCATGTTCAATCCAACACCTTCCCTAATCTTTTAAATTGAGTCGAGTTTCTATATATAGTAATTACCCTATTCGTATTGGGAATAAACATGTGAATTGGAATTTTCAGTCCATCAATTGAAGGATGGCGGTACTTAGGGGTCAAGACTCGGGGTCGTAGGAACGAAAGGCCGTCTAAATTAACCCGACTCAATAAAAAGAACCTGTCCTCCCATTTTGAGAGGACAGGTTCTTTATTGCACAAACACCAATATTAATTCTAATCAAATAATGTACTTACAGATTTTTGTTCGAATACTCGGATGATTGCTTCACTGATGAGTTTCGCCACAGAAAGCTGTTTGATCTTACCAATCATTTTTTCTTCCGGCAGCGCGATCGTATTCAATACGACTAACTCTGCGATATTGGAATTCTCGATACGCTCGATCGCAGGACCTGAAAGAACAGGATGCGTACAGCAGGCAAACACTTCTTTCGCTCCGTTTTCAATCAATGCATTTGAAGCTAGTGTGATGGTACCGGCAGTATCGATGATATCGTCGATTAAGATTGCTACTTTGCCATCAATATTACCTACAATGTTCATCACTTCTGCCACATTCGGTTTCGGACGGCGTTTATCGATGATTGCAATCGGCGCTTTCAGGCGCTCTGCAAGTTTACGTGCTCTTGTCACACCGCCGTGGTCTGGAGATACAATGACGATGTCCTCGTTTTTAAAGCCTTTTTCCTGGAAGTATTCTGCCAGGATCGGAACACCCATTAAGTGATCAATCAGGATGTCGAAGAAACCTTGTATTTGAGGAGCGTGCAGATCTAAGGTGATGACGCGTGTCGCTCCCGCAGTTTCCAATAGATTCGCAACAAGTTTGGCCGTGATCGGCTCACGTGCTCTTGCTTTACGGTCCTGGCGGGCATAACCGTAATAAGGCATCACGATTGTGATCGTTTTAGCCGATGCACGCTTCAGTGCGTCTACCATGATCAACAGTTCCATCAGGTTTTCATTAACAGGCTGTGAAGTGGACTGAATAACGAAAACATCACAGCCGCGGATACTTTCTTCAATATTAATCTGTATTTCGCCATCACTGAATCGTTTAACAGAAGACTTACCAAGTTCGACGCCCACTTCATCTGCGATTTCTTTAGCGAGTTCATGGTTCGAATTAAGAGAGAATACTTTCAACTTAGAATTAATATAAGAGTTTGGCATGGTGGACCTCCAGTTTATTTCTTGTGATTAAGGTTTTGCACATAATTTTCTTTATTGACCTGGCGAGCCCTTGCAATTGATAGGGACCCTCCGGGAACATCCTCGGTAATCGTTGAACCTGCTGCAATATATGCTCCTTTTCCAACTTTCACAGGAGCTACCAAATTGGAATTGCAACCAACGAACACTCCATCTTCAATCTTTGTAAGATGCTTATTCTTACCGTCATAGTTGACCGTAATCGATCCGCATCCAATATTGACGTCGCTTCCTACCTCGGCATCACCGATATAACTCAAGTGAGAAGCTTTGCTTCCTTTCCCGAATGAAGCTTTCTTGATTTCTACGAAGTTCCCGATTTTCACTTCATCCGCAATACTTGAATCAGGACGAATATGAGCGAACGGGCCAATCTGTACATCTGAGCCGATTGAACTGTCATGGGCAACGGATTGCTTCACAACCGTGCGATCACCGATTGAAGAATCCTTCACTTCGGTATTTGGTCCGATGATCGAGTCCTCACCAATGGAAGAATCTCCTTTAATCACTGTGCCGGGAAGAATGACAGTGTCCCTGCCGATTGACACGCCGGCATCAATATACGTGTTAGACGGATCCTGAATCGTCACCCCATTCCGCATATGCTGCTCATTTATACGCTTTTTCATTGTCGTTTCAGCCTGGGAAAGTGCCACACGGTCATTTACACCGAGTGTCTCATCAAAGTCGCCCGTTTGATAAGCGCTGACAACCTCACCTTCCGTTTGAAGGATTTCAATCACGTCCGGCAGGTAATACTCACCCTGTACATTATCGTTTGATACCTTTTTGAGCGTATTGAATAATGCTTTATTATCAAAGCAATACGTACCTGTATTGATCTCTTTCACTTTTCTTTCTTCTTCTGACGCATCTTTATGTTCTACAATGCGCTCCACGAGGCTTGATTCGTTACGGATGATCCTTCCGTAGCCATCAGGTGATTCTGTGTGTCCAGTCAGGATGGTTGCTTTGGCACCTTGTTCCTCATGGTGCTTCACAAGCGCTTCCATTGTTTCCCCTTTGATAAGGGGGGTGTCCCCGCACACAACCAGTGTCGTACCATCCAATCCACCCAGTACATCTTCTGACTGCATGACGGCGTGAGCAGTACCCAGCTGTTCTTCTTGAAGGGCGAAATCACTCTTGCCTTCCAAGTAAGATTTCACAAGTTCGGCACCGTGACCGATAATCGTGACAGTCTTCTCTATATTTAATGTTGAAATTTGGTCGACCACATGTTCCACCATCGGCTTACCGCACACAGGATGAAGAACTTTATATAACTTCGATTTCATTCTTGTACCCTGTCCGGCAGCTAATATAACGGCATATCGTTTTGTCATTTTTGGTCCTCCAATAACCTTTTTATCCATAACGAATATATCCTAAAAACTCTTTCATTTCAAGGATAGAGAAAAATATACATATATTTGTCAAGTAATAGATTCTGTTTGAGTTTGAAGTATAAAAGTTTAGTCAGGATTTAATGAAAATTTGCTTTGAATGCCGCTATTTGATTTCCGTGCAAGACTCCGCTTTCCGCGGACGGGCGGGGGAGCCTCGGCGCATTTGCGCCTGCGGGGTC
>NZ_JABMCR010000180.1 GCF_013179555.1 Bacillus haikouensis | reverse complement strand
TAACATTTCCATTATCATCGAAATATGGATTACATAGGAGGGATCAAATGAATACAAGTCCGAATATAGCTTCAGTTGCTGCATTAATCAGTGAACCTTCACGCGCCGCCATCCTGACGGCTTTATTGGATGGAAGGCTTCATCCTGCCGGCAGCCTTGCTTATATTGCAGGAATCAGTCCGCAAACGACAAGCTTTCATCTGAAGAAAATGGTAGAGGCAGATGTCATCAAAGTCGATAAACAAGGGCGGCATCGCTATTATGGATTGAAAAGTCATGAAGTCGCCTCGGTGTTAGAAACTTTCTTAACCATTGCCCCCAAAATAGAGATGAAATCATTCAAACAAGTAACACGGGATAAAGCTGTCAGATATGCGAGAACATGCTACGATCATCTCGCGGGCAGTCTCGGAATCAAAATTACGGATTCTTTAATCAGAAGCGGATGTATTGAAGAACACGAAGATACTTTTGTCCTGACTATACAAGGAGAAGAGCTGTTTGCATCCCTTACGATCGACCTGGACGCAGTAGTTAAAAAACGCCGCACCTACATCCATAAATGCCTGGACTGGAGTGAACGGCGTCACCACATTTCCGGAGCTCTTGGAAATGCACTTTTGGAAAAATTCCTGGAGTTAAAATGGATCCGGCGAGTACCTGACACCAGAGCCATAAAAATAACGGAAGTGGGAAAAAAAGAACTGGAATCAGTCTTTCGTATTACGGTATGAGTGATCACATGCCACCACATGCCTGGGGCAGGATTTGTGTTGTGTAATGTCGTCTCCTTCTATTCGTTTACAAGGAGGCGGTATATTCCCAGCTGCAAAGGCAGGTATCTACAAAGGACCAGCCGCCTACCTGATTCTTTGCTGCTTCACGATTCCTGTTATAATCGGAATGAACACGGAAAGTAAAAGGATTGGCAGGAACAATGCTCCAAATCCCTCTCCACTGCCCAAAGCAATCGTAACCGATTCAAATAAGATCAGCGAAAAAATGATCAAACATATATTTTTTATACTATTGATCATTTTTCTGCTTAGTAAATAAAACTCTTTCGCATTTCCTTCATTCAACCGGTCCGGATAGTTATGCACTTCAGGAAATTTCTCAATGACTTGCATGAGCACTGCAATGAGCGCTCCGATTATCGGCAGGATGAGAAGCTCCATTTTTGCCCCCCAACGATCCACTTCCCCCAGTGCATTGAAATGGGCCGGTACTTTGGCCGGAATTTCATTCCACTTGTAAACCAAGAAGACAATCATCCCTATATAAGTCGAATATCCAATGAAATCCCAAAGCCACTCCACCTTCGTCTTGACAAGCTTGATTTTCGGTCTTTTTTTAGCGTTTGACATCCCTTCAACTCCTGCTAATCCTGGTTTTCGGCTAACACCGGTGCCTGCTCCTGATTTTCTTGTTCTCCCGCTTCCAGACTTTTCATGCTAAGGCTCTACTCAAACACGGACAAATCCTTTTGACCTACAACATAACCTTTCCCATCCACAACACTTTCGTTTATCTGCTTCCCCGCAAATTCCATTTCCGCGCTCCCAATGCATAAACTAACATCATAATCAATCCAGCCGCAATCGCGACCGCTAATCCGACCATTCCCACAAGACCAGCCCATCCCGTTACAGTCACCTGAAAAAGAAATTGGAACCAAAATCCACCCATGATAATGGCAAGCGGCACATTATGCGGAAACAATCTCTTCCAAAAGACAATAAGTAATAAAGTACAAAAACCCAAGATCAATGCAAATACCCACATCTCTTGATCCCATCGAATTTCGATACGTGATTGCATCCGGTCAAGTTCCTCTGCTGTCGCATTCCTCATGCTGCCGAATGTATTTATCGCCAGCACTAAACCCGCAAAAACTAATATTCCAAATACTGACCAGTTGATTGCTTGCACTTCCTTTTTTGCACTCAGTGAAAACACCCCTTTTTGAATACAGTACTATACCTCCTTTTACCTTATAATATATTCCAAATTAAGCCAATTATTTTCTCGCTTTACATTGACTTGTCATGAGTGAGAGCCTCAATCGGCTTAAAGATTCACATGCAAAACATGATGAGATCCTTTTGGGACAATATTGAATAATATGACTGCCAATGCCCCTCCGTCGAATTGCTCCCTGGACCTTTTAAGCTTACCTATTCCGTTTCCCGTGAATTAGAATGATTCTAAGTGGCATGAATATCGGGAATTTGGCTTGTATCTCAGAAATCCGGCTTGTATTTTAAAAATCTGGCTCGTATTTTAAAAACCTGGCTTGTATATCGGAAAAGTGGCTCGTATTTCAAAAATCTGGCTTGTATATCGGAAAAGTGGCTCGTATTTCAAAAATCTGGCTTGAATATATCGGAAAAGCGGCACGAATTCCTGAAAAGTGACTCGTAAATCCGAAGCCCGCTCGATTCCAGCCACTCAACAGAATCTTGCAGCTTCCAGCCAGCAAATCCCTCTCCTAAACAAGCTTGTAAAAAATGAAATTTGTCTTTTTTAACCACCTAACTATTAATTACAATCATAAAAAAGAACCTGTCCCCGCCGCGTGAACTGCGCAGCGGGACAGATTCTTATCATTCCACAACATATCAGGTGAAAAGCCAGAAGCCTAAATATTCTCCTGTTTCAATCCTTCAATGATATTTTCTTTCTTGATTTTCCCGATCGAGTAAAGCATGGCCGAGCTGACGATGATGAAGATCGCAGCGATGGCGAAGAGAATATCGATCCATGGCAGTACGAATCCGTATTCGAAGGTCTCGCCGACCGATCTGTGGATCAAGTACATGACACCGATACTGATCGGAAGCCCGAACAGCAGGGCATTGACGCCATAGAAGATGCTTTCATAATTGATCATTTTGTTGAAGCCTTTCGGGGTCATCCCCACTGATTTCAGCATGGCGAATTCCCGTTTCCTCAGGGAGATGCCGGTTGAAATGGTGTTGAAGATGTTCGCGATTGAAATCAACGAGATCAAGGTGATGAATCCATACGTAAAGACGGACAGGAACAGGATCAGCTGTTCTTCCTGCTGTCGGTTCTGAAAGACATTGTAGATATATAGATTTGAAGGCACCACTTCTTCAAGTGCTTTCTGGGTCTTCATCGGATCGGAGCTCTTCATGAAAATCTGGGTTTGTATTTCATTTTTCATTTTCTTGTCGACCATCGCTTCCAGGGTATCCATCGGCACGATGATGTCCAATCCGCCGATCATCGCCGACCGGTTCCCCATTGGCACTTGATCTGTCAGGGCACCGATGGTAACCGATCCAAAAGGTTTTGTTTTTTCAGTTGCATAGTCTGTGAAGATCAGGTCAAGTTTATCTCCTGTGCTCGCTTCGATGGATGTTGTTTCGACGAACTTGTTGGTTGACGGATCCTGATAGGAGATTTCATCGATAACGATGGCCGTCGGTTTCTCGGGATCAGTGAACTTCTGAAGATCCGCACCTGCCTTTTTCGCGTAGGCTTCAAAACTCTGTTCATCCAACCCGTAGAAATTAACGTAATATTGATAGCTGCCATCTTCAAGCGTGATTTCTTCCCGGTCGATCATGCTCTTCAATTCTCCTGGGAATTTGTCTTCTTTAATAAGTGAAGTCAGCGGCAGTCTCTTTTGCAGGCTGTGACTCGTTACATTGTCGAAATGAGCCAGTTCCTCCAGTTGCTCGGCATCCCTGTCATCTCCGGATATTTGAATGTCGAAATTGACTCCTTCCTGCGACATCACCACTGATTTCTTCAGGTTATCTGTAAAAAATGATACCGATAAGAAAAGGACGATGCTCACGACAAGGGAGATAATAGTTGCATGGTATCTCTTTTTATTCCGCTTTAAATTCTTCAATCCGATCTCCGCTTCAAGTCCGAATAACTTACGGACAAGCTTGGAAGTTTTAACTGTTTTTCCCGATAACTTGATGTCCTGCGTCTGCCGGATGGCATCGATGGCTGAGATCTTCGATGCTTTTCGTGCAGGTATATACGTCGAGATAAAGATGGTCACGACGGAGATCAGGCAGGAGACTAGTACCGAAGAAGGCGTGACGACGACCTGGAGTTTTTCGGAAATGCCCAGTGCCCCATCAATATAAGAGTTGATGAACCAAAAAGTGGCCGCGATTCCCCCGATTCCTGCCAGCAGGCCAAGCGGGATGCTGACGACACCGATTGCCGCCCCTTCGAAAAAGACTGAATTCCTCTTCTGTTTCTTCGTCGCCCCCACACTCGACAGCATCCCAAGATGTCTGGCGCGCTCGGATACACTGATGGCAAACGCATTATAAATGAGTGAAACGGAACCGATGATGATGACTGCCATGATGATCCCGAGTAAGGAGAACAAGGTGAATCGCAGATTGTCATCGTTCGTCACTCCGTAGTAGCGAAGCAGTTCGGTGTTGAATCCGACTTTCTCGATGCCATTCTGTTCCGCCAACTTTTGTGCGTGTTCGAATAACGATCCGTTCACTTTGTCGAGAACGACAACCGCATTCACCTTTTCAGATTTCTGCAAGGAGTCCTGGTCGACATAGCCGAGCATCGTATATCCGGGAGACCACGAAGGCTCCCAGGATGGACGCTTGATGATGCCGGTTACGGTGAACGTTTCGGTCGACTCGACATTGAGTTTTTCCGTGACGCCATTTTCATCCCGCTGCAGCGGGTCGTTCTGACCCAATGCCTGACTTTCCTCCGGCATCACGCGTTTGCCGATGTCCAGTTTGATCTGATCGCCTATTTCATACTGCACTCCCCCATCTTTCGCGATTTGCTCGGAAATCGCTACCTCATGCTGAGATGAAGGAAGGCTACCTACACTCAACTCGATCGGAAACTGCTTCAAGCCTTGCTCATTATACTGTTTTAAAAATAGGTAGGGCCTTTCTTCCACCTTTGCCCCTTCCAGTTTTGCATACCCGAGGTCATTGGAGAGTATCAACTTCCCGGTTGCTTCATCCTTTGCAATCGCGTCAATCTGATCAGTCGTGACGTTCTGATACTGAACATGCCATTCGCCATTGTCGGCGATGGACTGCCTTTTCATTATGTCCAGAAAAGAAACGCCGAGCGTCGCAACGGCCATGATCATCGACACTGAGATGATCACACCGATGATGGTCACGAGGGTCCTTTTTTTATTTTCCTTAAGATGCCGTAACGTCAGTTTGTTGATGATGTTCATGGACGGATCACCTCATCCTTTGCGACCCTTCCATCAGCTATTTCAATTACCCTGTCTGCCTGTAGTGCAATGCGCTCATCGTGGGTGATGACGATCAGCGTCTGATTATACGTTTTATTGAACATTTTCAATAGCTCGATGATTTCATGACTGTTCTTGCTGTCCAGATTTCCGGTCGGCTCGTCCGCCAAAATGATGGCAGGATTGCTGATCAGAGCTCTTCCAATTGATACACGCTGCTGCTGTCCGCCTGATAACTGGTTTGGTAAATGATTCAGCCGCTGCTCAAGTCCCAAGGTCGATACAATTGATGTCAATTGCTTGTTGTCCACTTTATGCTGGTCCAATAACATCGGCAGCGTGATGTTTTCTTCAACCGTCAAAATCGGAATCAGATTATAGAACTGATAGATCAGACCGATTTGCCTTCTTCTGAAAATCGCAAGCTGTGTTTCATCCAGCTGATAAATATCGGTGTTGTCAATGAGGACTTTCCCGCTAGTCGGCCGGTCTACGCCGCCCAATAAATGAAGCAAAGTGGATTTTCCTGATCCCGAAGGACCGATGATCGCCACAAATTCACCTTTATTCACAGAAAAGGAGACATCATCCAATGCTTTGACCGCCGTTTCCCCTTTGCCGTATATCTTAGACAGATTTTCTATTTTTACTATACTCATTTTGTACCTCCATAATTTTGATGTTGACCTCAGTATATCTGCCTAATATGACTTTAAAGTGACTCGAAAGTGACAATCTATTCACTTTAAGGGGAACATGGACTCTCTCATGCCCTCTACAGCAATTCCTTTTTGTAAAATTTAATGGAGAACTCGGTCCCGTTTCCTTTTTCACTTCTGACCTCCAGATCCCCCTGCTGACCGGTGATGATGCTGTAGGCCATCGCGAGCCCGATTCCGACACTTTCCTCACTCGCGTTCTTTCCTTTATAAAAGCGCCTGAATATGTATGGCAGATCTTTTTTCGGGATCCCCGAACCATTATCCGCTATCCTGATTTCGGTAAAAAGAGGGTTCTCCTCAAAGGAGATGGAAATCTCCCCTCCATTCCCCGTATGCTCCACACCATTTTTCAATAGATTGATGAGGGCTTCGGCCGTCCATCGTAGATCACCAGTAAAAGCGGCCTGATCGTCGCCGGTCACCGTCAGCGTCTGCTCTCTGATATCCATTGGAATCAAGACAGGCTGTATGGCACGATCAATCAATTCCCGGACGCTCACCCTGTCTTTTTTAAACTCAATCGTTCCTGCATCGATCTTCGATAATTTCAGCAGTGAAGAGACCAGCCATTCGATCCTTTCCAGCTGCACGCGGATATTCTCTGTGAACTCGGCACGCTTTGATTCCTCCAATGCGCTGTCAGTGAGGAGATCCGCCATCACCATCATCGAAGTCAATGGAGTCTTCAACTGATGCGAGATATCCGACAGGGCATCCGTCATAGCAAGCTTGTCCCGTTCTAAATACGACCGGCTCTCCGACAGCATCAAGGTCACCTTGTAAATGTCGTTCTTTAAAATACTGAGCTCCCCCTCATGGTTGTCACGGAGATCAAGACTGTCATCACCGCTGCTGATCCTCCGCAAGTATCCGGAAAGCTTTTCAATTTCCCGGTAACGCCATCTGGTGAAAAAGAAACTGCAGCCAGTGAGCAGGAACGAGGTGATGAACACACCGAATGCCGCCTGAATGGAAAGCAAATAACCAGCCAATCCAGATCCAGCAAGAGTGATGAATCCAAGAATCATGAAAAACAGCTTCAATTCCCGATTTCTCCACATCTCAATCACCTGCCTTGTAACCCATACCGCGTATGGTCTTGATAATCACCGGACGCTGGGGATGGTCTTCAAGCTTCTCCCGCAGCCGCTTGATATAAACAGTCAGCGTATTGTCGTTCACAAAATCACCGGCCACATCCCAAATCTGGTCGAGCAGCTGAGCCCTAGTCAGCACCTGTCCGACATGATTGGCAAAGATGAGCAGCAGTCGGTACTCCAATGCGGTCAATACGATTTCCTCTCCATGCTTATACACCTTGCCCTCCAGCGTATGAATGCGGATATCTCCAATTTCCATCCACACATTCGTCTGTGCCGGCTGCTTCTGATAGCGGCGGAGCACCGATCGGATCCTCGAAAGCAGCTCACGGATACGGAACGGCTTTGTAATATAATCATCCGCGCCCATGTCAAGTCCCATCACCACATTCACTTCATCATCAAGCGCCGTCAAAAAAATCACCGGCTTATCACTCTGCTTCTTCACCCGCTCACACAGCTCATACCCGCTCCCATCCGGCAGTGACAAATCAAATAAACACAGATCAATCTCACCCAGCCGATCCCTGATAATCGCCTTCGCCGACTCCGCATCATAACAAAGAATCGTCTCATACTCCTCCTGCCGCAAAGAATACTCCAATCCCGCCGCAATCGTCCGATCATCCTCCACCAACAACACCTTCATACACAACCACCTCAATCTCTCCAATAAACGTTACACATATAGTATCACGGAGCGGGACGCGGGGACAGGTCCCTTGTCCCGGCCGGGTTGAAGACATGTTCCAGCAGTGGTAAAGCTTGGTTGGGGTGAGGGTCGGGGGTTGATTTTTATTAGTTTTTAATTATGAATTATGGCTGTGGCTTGTTAAGGGAGAGCTGAATGGGGCGATGGGCAAGATTCCACGGCTTATGGGGATTTGGTTCAGAAGGTTACAGGCTGTTCAGAATCTTGTGGGGTCTTCGGGTGAAATTAGAATGATTCTAAGTGGCTTGAATATCGGGGTTTTGGCTTGTATTTTGGGGTTTCGGCTTGCATATCAAGAATCTGGCTTGTATTTTGGGGTTTCGGCTTGTATATCAAGAATCTGTCTTGTATTTTGGGATTTCGGCTTGTATATCAAGAATCTGGCTTGTATTTTCAAAAAGTGGCTCGTAAATCGGCAAAGTGGCTTGAAAAATGAAAAAGTGGCTTGATTATTGCCTGAGAGCTGAATTAAGTGGTTTTCGGCCAGCAAATTCACCTCCACTTTAAACTTGTAAAAGATGGATTTGTCTTTTTTTAGCTAATTATATGGTGTAACGAATGAATCTAAGGTTAAAAATAGGGTCTGCCCACCGCTGATCAGTGAGTCAGACCCTTTATGGCTTTTTATATAAAAACTCAATAAATCAACCAGAAATGGCATAAATATCAAATTACCTGTCATCGCCTCTGTTCATCGAAGCAATAATATGACAATAGTGACCCCATTCTTCGCCAAATCGAATAAAATCAAGCACCGGCTTCTTTTATTATAGAAAACGGCAATTTTATTATCGAGTTGATGAAAACCGCTGTTCTCTTTTATCGATAATCTGGTCATTTAATCAAACTGGTCTCGTTATAATTAAATTTAACCTTTTATTATCGAGCGGTTCTATTTATTACCAATCCGCAAGCACACCATTACTGAACCCCAAAAACCAACAGAAACCAGCAGACATCATCAAAACAACAAATCCAATCCTAACATCTCACATACTTCCGCTTAAACCCAATCCTCCCCCGCTCCACTTCCTTCTGGATATTTTCCGAAGCCTTCAGGACGCTGTTCTTTTTCTTGTCTCGTTTCATTTCAACAGGTCCGATTTCCTTCGCCGTCTCCAACGACATTTCATGGAGCGGTACATAGGAAACCCCT
>NZ_JABMCR010000018.1 GCF_013179555.1 Bacillus haikouensis | reverse complement strand
TCTTTCCAAAGCCCGGAAGACTCTGGACTTTCCCGGACTGGCATACTTCCTCCAAATCTTCAATCCCTTCCACACCCAGTTCACTATAAAGCTTGGCAATCTTCTTGCCTCCAAGTCCCGGAAGCTGAAGAAGGGGAATCAATCCAACCGGCACTTCCGACTTTAATTCTTCAAGCACCGAGGAAGTTCCTTCTTTAATGAACTCCTCAATCACCCCCGCTGTTCCTTTTCCGATTCCGCTCAGTTTCGTGAAATCACTGATATCACTTAAACTGCGATCATCATTTTCCAGCGCAAGGGCTGCTTTTCTGTAAGCCGATATTTTAAAAGAGTTTTCACCCTTTAGTTCCATATAGATTGCAATCGTTTCCAACAGCCTGATTATATCCTTCTTATTCATCCCATTCACCTGCTTCTCTCTATATAAATAACTCTTCCCATGAACCGTTCTCTTCTTATATAGTAGCAAAATAACCAAAAAAAGAAAGCGATGAAACCGGAAACCGATTGATTTTTGGCTTATAGAGGTTGGGACAAAAATTATAAAAACCCGAACTTAATTGAATCCTGGGAATTCAAATTAGTCCGGGTTTTACTTAGACTATGCACGTTCGTCCAAACCTCTCTTTCAGCAGAGCTGTAAAGTCATCTGTATGGAATAAGCCAAAAATCCAGACCAAATTACGGAACAAAGAAAGCTGACTCCTCAAGGATAGTGATCATCAGTTAAGGTTGTTATACTTAACATTAAATCATTCTATCTATCCTCATTATGTCAGCCTCCCGATCAAGCCCCGTTTTCAATCCACCAGTCTTTTACCATTTCCGAAAACACAGGGGTGTGCTTGACCATCGCCTGTGCAATGAATGAATCATTTATGAAAGACTGTACCGTCTCAATCGGCAGCAGAACGGCAATAAATAAAATAATGAAAATGATTAAATACGTTTCTATCAAACCCAGCACTCCCCCGCCAATTACATTCAATTGTTTCAGGACAGGAAGATGGGCCACGAAGTCGAGCATCGATCCAAGTACATGTACAATGATCTTGACCGCAAAGAAAATCATCGCAAACGCGATCACTCGGTAATATGCTTGATCCATATTCGTCATTTCGAAAATCATATTTAACTTGGAATGATCATCAAGTACCGGATACGGGATCCACAGCGTAAGTTTTGGTGCAAGCTGATCATAATATATATATGCTACAATAAAAGAAATAATAAAACCTGTCATGTGGACAGCCTGCAGAATAAAGCCGCGTCTAAGACCGGTGAAGAATCCCACTAACAGGATAATCAGTAAAACTAAATCAAGCATGTCATTTTCAATCCTTTAAGCGTTTAATTTCTCTTTCCAGCTCCTCAAACTGCTCTTTCAGTTTGATATAGTCATTGACTGCATTAACAGCTGTCAATACAGCAAGCTTACCAGTATCAAGAGATGGATTCATAGAATTGATTTCTCTCATTTTGTCATCGACCTTCGAACAAACAAATCGAATTTGACTTGTCGACTCAGTACCGACAATAGTATATTGTTGACCATATATATCTACAGTGGTGCGACTTTTTTGCTCTTCTGACAATATGAGTTCCCCCTGTTCATAAGAATCCTAACCAATATCATAACATGAAATCTTTTTGTTTTGAAAAGAAAATGTCAATTATAGTCTGATTTTTTGTTATTACATAGAAATTTGTCATAAGGAGAGATTAGTTTGGCGAATACAGTCATTCAAGCAAACAGTGCATTAACAATGAAAATGAAAGGATATTACAAAGATACACTCGTCAGCAAACTGCCGCCCGGTGCAGTTTTTGTAGCAAAACCGGCTGGCTGCACAGTGACGGCTTATAAATCCGGTAAGGTTCTATTTCAAGGTGCTGATGGCGAAGCAGAAGCTGCTAAGTGGGGAAGCGCAGAGACTCCAAAGGTGAAATCGCCTGCCAAAGGAAAAACGATGCTGCCTGAAAACTTTGCGGATTGGTCCGTGATCGGATCAGATGAAGTGGGCACAGGAGACTTCTTCGGCCCAATTACCGTCGTAAGTGCTTATGTGAAAAAAGAACAGATTCCTTTAATGAAAGAACTGGGGGTGAAGGACTCCAAGAATTTAAACGATGCACAAATCATTTCCATTGCCAAAGATCTCATCAAGTCGATTCCATACAGCTTACTGGTCCTTCATAATGATAAATACAATAAGCTTCAAAGCGAGGGCATGACGCAGGGAAAAATGAAGGCTATTCTGCATAACCAGGCCATCCTCCACTTGTTGAATAAGATGGCTCCCGAAGTACCTGAAGGCATCCTGATCGATCAATTTGTCGAGAAGAATACATACTTCAAGCATATCCATGCACAAAAGAAAATCCAAAAAGAACGGGTCTACTTCAGTACAAAAGGGGAAAGCATCCATATCGCTGTTGCTGCTGCTTCTATCATCGCTCGATATGCCTTCCTTAAGGAAATGGACAAACTGAGTGCAAAAGCGGGAGTGGAAATACCAAAAGGGGCAGGTAAGCATGTTGATGTTGCCGCTGCTAAGATCATTAAGCGCAAAGGTATAGAAGAACTGAAAACTATGACGAAATGGCATTTTGCCAATAGTGAGAAGGCCATCCGTCTAGCCGGAAGATAAAATAGAACCTCCAACGTTTTGTTGAACGTTGGAGGTTCTTTCATGTTTCGGAAAAAGAACATAAAAATTGTGGCCGGCACAAAACCAACATAATATACTCTAAGACGAACCATGTCTCGTTATATCATTTTTTCAGTCGCTATACACCGCTTTTGATTTCTGTGCCACCTCTGGATCAAGCTGAAATGAACAATAATCTTTAACAGAAAAATCCGAACTAATTCGGATTCTAATGA
This sequence comes from Bacillus haikouensis, assembly GCF_013179555.1. Lineage (GTDB taxonomy): Bacteria > Bacillota > Bacilli > Bacillales > Bacillaceae_B > Rossellomorea > Rossellomorea haikouensis_A. Next base: position 24,474 of record NZ_JABMCR010000018.1, on the reverse strand, counting down.
AAGAATTCGAATTAACGTTCGGATTTTTATTTCAGCTAAAACTCATTTGTCCCAGCCTCTTCATTTATCTGTTTATCCCCGTAATTCCGCTCCCGCTTTCTCTTTCACTGCTGCAAGGACGCCGTCATGTACCTTGACGACTTCTTCATCAGTCAGTGTCTTCGCAGGGTCGAAGTATTTCAGTGAGAAAGCAAGTGATTTCTTACCGGTTTCCATATGCTCCCCCTCATAAAGATCGAATACAGATACCTCTTTAAGAAGTTTGCCTCCAGCTTGCTGAATGACGGATTTCAATTCTCCTGCTTTTACCTCTGTATCCACGACAAGAGCGATATCCCTTGTGATGGACGGGTGACGCGGGATCGGTGAATAGCTTAATGCCGGCTTATCGTAATGGAAGACCGGCTTCGCTTTCAGTTCAAATACATAGGTCTCATTTAAGTCGAGTTCTTTTTCAACCTCAGGATGGATTGCACCGACAAAGCCGATTACCTCTCCATCCAAGAGAATTTCAGCTGTTCTTCCCGGATGTAGTCCACCCGCCGCTGCCTGACGGAATGAAACAGTTTCCATTACTCCAAGCTCGTCGAATAAGCCTTCCAGAATTCCTTTCGCTACATAGAAATCGACAGCTTTCTTTTCACCCTGCCAAGCATGCGTATGCCATAAGCCCGTCAACGCTCCTGCTATATGTTCTTCTTCTGCAGGAAGTTCTTCATCTGATTCCTTCAAGAAGACAGATCCCACTTCATAAAAAGCAAGAGAGTCATTTTGACGCGCTTTATTGTACGCAATAACTTCAAGAAGCTGAGGGGTGATGCTTAGTCTCAGATTGCTGCGTTCTTCACTCATCGGCATCAGCAAACGGACAGGTTCTTTCATGTCCAGTGCATACTTAGTTGCCTTCTCGTCATTCGTCAATGAATAAGTGACTGCCTGCAGAAGTCCTGCACCTTCCAAGTATCGGCGTACCCTGCGGCGTTTTAATTGATACTCGTTCAATCCCCCAGGCGTACTTTCACCTTTAGGAAGAGTCAGCGGAAGGTTGTCATATCCGTATAAACGGGCAACTTCTTCGAGTAAATCCTCTTGAATGGAAATATCCCCTCTTCTTGTAGGCGCAGTGACAGTGAATGTCGTTCCGTCTACACTTACTTCGAATTGAAGGCGGCGGAAAATTTCTTTCACCTCTTCAACCGAAATCGAAGTACCTAATGAAGCATTGATTTTTTCGAGTGTGATTTCCACGACCGCAGGATTAATCGTTAATTCATCAAAAAGAACTGTCCCTTCAAGAACTTCGCCGCCTGCGTATTTTGCCATCAGTTCAGCTGCACGTTCGCCTGCTTTCAGGACGCGGTCCGGGTCGACTCCTTTTTCATAACGGGTGCTTGCTTCACTGCGGAGTCCGTGATCTTTGGATGCCCTCCTGACGATAGCGCCGGTGAAATAAGCTGACTCCAGAAGTACCGTCGTTGTATTGTTATGGACTTCAGAGTTTGCACCGCCCATGACCCCGGCAAGTGCTACCGGTTCTTCGCCGTTCGTGATTACCAATTGACTTGAAGATAAGGTTCTTTCTGCATCATCAAGCGTGACAAATTTCTCTCCATCTTTTGCACGGCGGACCAGGATTTCCTTAGAGCCCAGGCGATCATAATCAAATGCGTGAAGGGGCTGGCCGTACTCTAAAAGAATATAGTTCGTAATGTCAACCACGTTATTATGAGGACGGATTCCAGCAGCGATCAGCGCATTTTGCATCCAGATCGGGGATGGACCAATTTTGACATTTTTAATGACTTTAGCTCCGTATAAAGGACTATCTTCCTTTGCTTCAACATTTATCGTAATATAGTCGGAAGCTTTTTCTTTGCCTGCTTCCATGTTCACATCCGGAAGCTTTACTTCCCGATCAAGAATGGCCGCCACTTCATATGCGACGCCAAGCATACTCAGGCAGTCTGAACGGTTAGGAGTCAATCCAAGTTCAAGGATAGCATCGTCAAGATTCAATAGAGCGACTGCATCACGCCCGACTTCTGCACCATCGGAGAAAACATAAATTCCCTCAGCATGCTCTTTTGGAACAAGCTTACCTTCAACGCCTAATTCCTGCAGGGAACAAATCATACCATGAGATGCTTCGCCGCGAAGCTTAGCTTTCTTGATTTTAAAATTCCCCGGCAGAACCGCGCCAACTTTAGCGACTGCCACCTTTTGTCCGGCTGCCACGTTCGGCGCACCGCAAATGATTTGGACAGGCTCATCTTCGCCGATATCAACCAGACACTTATTTAATTTATCCGCGTCCGGGTGGGGTTCGCACTCCAGGACATGCCCGACAACGACGTTCTTGATTTCAGCTCCGATTCTCTCGACGCCTTCAACCTCGATACCGCTTCTCGTGATTTTTTCTGCCAGATTTTCAGGAGTCATTCCTGACAGGTCTACATAGTTTTCTAACCATTTATATGAAACAAACATGTTTTTACCTCCGCTCGATAGTAGTGTTGCATTACTCGGTCACGTTGAACTGCGTTACAAAACGGGTATCATTTGTATAGAAGTGACGGATGTCATCGATTCCGTATTTCAGCATCGCTATACGTTCAGGTCCCATTCCGAATGCAAAGCCTGTGTATTCCTTGGGATCGAATCCTGCCATTTCAAGAACGTTCGGGTGAACCATGCCTGCTCCGAGAATTTCGATCCAGCCGGTCCCTTTACATACGCGGCACCCTTCACCGCCACAGATTTTGCAAGAGATATCCATTTCAACGGATGGCTCAGTGAATGGAAAGAAGCTTGGGCGCAGACGGATTTCACGGTCTTCACCGAACATTTTCTTAGCGAATACATTCAACGTCCCCTTTAGATCACTCATGCGGATATCTTTATCCACCACCAGGCCTTCAATCTGCATGAACTGGTGGGAGTGGGTCGCATCATCAGTATCACGGCGGTATACTTTACCCGGACAGATGATTTTAATCGGGCCTTTCCCTTTTGCCAATTCCATCGTTCTAGCCTGAACAGGAGATGTATGGGTTCTCAGCAGAGTCTCTTCAGTGATGTAGAAGGAGTCCTGCATATCGCGGGCGGGATGACCTTTCGGAAGGTTCAATGCTTCGAAGTTGTAGTAATCCTTCTCGACTTCGGGACCCTCAGCTACTGTATAACCCATCCCGATAAAGAGATCTTCAATTTCTTCTACGATCATTGTAAGCGGATGGTGATTTCCTTTTCTGACAGGGCGCCCCGGCAGAGTTACATCAATCGTTTCTGATTGGAGTTTTTTCTCGACCGCTTCTTTCTCAAGTTTTTCTTGCTTTGCTTCAATTTTTTCGGTGATCGCACCGCGGACTTCGTTCGCAAGTGCTCCCATTTTAGGGCGCTCTTCTGCAGAAAGTTTCCCCATGCCTTTTAACACTTCGGTAACCGGACCTTTTTTACCTAAGTAGGCAACACGAATATTGTTCAGTTCCTTTAAGTCTTGTGCTTCATTAATCTTTTCAATTGCTTCAGTTTGAAGGGATTTTAATTTTTCCTCCATGCTTCTTCCTCCTTTGATGGTCTGTAATAAGGTAGTTTTTTATATAATGGTGCTGTTAAACGCCGCTATTGATTTCCATGCAAGACTTCGATTTCCGCTGGTGACCCGTGAGACTTCTTGGCCAATTGACTTATGCCATGTGCCTCTAAGCCGTGGAGCTGGACAAATCTCAAATTGGCCATTTCTCCCTTCCTCCACTCCAATCAATCGCTGGAATCAGTTAATACTTAACAGAGCCATAAAAAACAAAAAAACCCCATCCCTGGAAAGGGACGAGGTTATGATCGCGGTACCACCCTTATAAGCATATCTAAAGAAGATAGGCTCACTTCATTCGGATAACGGCTTTGCCGGTGCATCTTTACATTCCCTATTCGGAATGGTCCCGATGCCAACTCGAGAGGTGAAATGTTCACATCATGATTTCTTAAGAATGCTTTCAGTCTGAGGCATTCTATCCCTTGAAGAATATTCATGTGTTACTTTCCTCTGTCTTCGTTTTTAATAAAGTATATGGGAATAATTATAGTGAATTATTCCCGATAATTCAAACCATTTAAGAAAAATTATTGCCTATTTTTAAGATAATATAACAGGATGCCTGCGGCAATGGCGACATTCAGTGATTCGCTCTTGCCGTAAATCGGGATATACAGGTTCTGATCTGTCATTGAAAGGATCTCTCTGCTCATGCCGCTGCCTTCATTTCCAACGATCAAAGCGTATGACTCCTTCGGCTTGACGGACGTATATTCTTCTCCATTTTCAAGGGCTGTACCATAGACTGGTATGTTTTTTTCTTTTAATTCAGAAATGATTTCTGCAAGATCGCATTTGGCAATGTTGACGTGAAAATGACTTCCCTGTGCAGATCTCAGCACCTTTGGGTTGTATAGATCCGCCGTTCCTTTCCCGAGGAAGATCGAGTCGATTCCGGATGCTTCTGCCGTACGGACAATTGTTCCAATATTCCCTGGATCCTGAAGACCGTCAAGCAGCAAAAAGGTCTTACCCTCGTATATGGATGCTGAATCTTTCTGCCTGCACACCGCAAAGACTCCTTGAGTCGTTTCGGTATCAGCGAGTGCTTTTCCTGCTTCTTCTGAAACCTGAACCATCTCGATATCATCGAGATTCCATTTACCAGGCAGCTCCACTCCTTCGACAAAGATCAGCTCAATCACAGTATCTTCCTGCTTCAATGCTTCTTCAACCAAGTGAAAGCCTTCCACAATATATGCATGGGTCTGGTCTCTGCCCTTTTTGGTCAGTAACTTTTTCCACTGTTTCACTACAGGATTTTTAGAGGATTGAATATACTTCAATCATACCCGCTCCTTCATTTAACAATTCAAACTTCATTATATCTTATCTTCTATACATAATAAATTCAATTTGAGAGATGATATCAATGAATTCCTCATCCTAAAGCAAAAGGAGAAATGCGTAATGAACCTGAATCTAAGAAAAGCAATCATACACAACGTTTCCGGAAACAACCAGGAAGAGTTGAAGGATACAATCGTTGATGCCATCCAAGGCGGAGAAGAGAAAACTCTTCCCGGTTTAGGAGTACTGCTTGAAGTTTTCTGGCAAAATGCCGATCCGCAGGAACAGCAAATGGTGCTGGAGACATTGGAAGAATCATTACAGCAGCAGCCGCAGTAAAGTAACAGGCTGGGACAAAAGTGTTTTAGTCTAAGTAAAACCCGAGCTAATTTGAATTCCTGGATTCAAGTCAGTTCGGGTTTTTTATTCATTTGTTCAAATGGCCATTTCGTTTTCAGCTTGTTCCAGCGGTTGATTGGAGTGCAAGACGAAGACTCCAGGGGAAAGCGAAGATTTGCACGGAAATCATTAGCGGTATGTAGAGTTATCACTGAAATTTCGTCTGTTGGTAATTGGTTTTCTTTTTGTCCCAGCCTTCTTCATTTCTTCTGTTTTATCGCTGACACTTTAGTGGTATAGAAAGGATATGAAAGGAGAAGACCATGAAAAAAAACAGGACAGCATTATTGATAATCGATATGATAAATAAATTTGATTTCCCAGGCGGGGAAAACCTTCTAATCAATACAGAAAAAATAGTGGAACCGATCAATCATTTAAAGAAAAAGGCAAAGATAGCAGATGTCCCCGTCATTTATGTAAATGATAACTATGGTTTATGGCAGGATAATATGGATGATATCATTAAAGTGTGTAAAGAAGGAAAGGGGAGGTCCATCATCGATAAAATCCACCCCGAAGAAGATGAATACTTCATTGTCAAACCGAAGCATTCCTGTTTCTTCGGGACCCAGCTTGAAATCCTCCTTCATCAACTCGGTGTGAATCATTTGATATTAACGGGGATTGCCGGTGATATCTGCGTGTTGTTCACGGCGAACGATGCCTATATGAGGGAATACGAGTTGAGCATCCCCATTGACTGCATTACATCCGAATCCAAGGAAGACAATGACAGTGCCATCCATATCATCAAAAAAACGATTGATGCTGATTTGAGGGATTCAGGTGAAATTGAATTTTAATGACACACTTAAAAAGACCCTGCATGATAACAGGGTCTTTAATGTGTAATTAATCAAATGTAATTTTTGACACGGTATCTTTGTCTAACTTTTTAATAACTTCCGTAATCAATTTAACTGCATTTTCGTAGTCATCACGGTGCAGCATGGCTGCATGGGAGTGAATGTAGCGGGTTGCGATCGTGATGGAAAGTGCAGGCACCCCATTCGCAGTCAAATGGATCGCTCCTGAATCAGTACCTCCGCCGGCAATCGAATCGTACTGATACGGAATATTGTGATCGTCGGCTGTATCCGTCACGAAATCCCGTAGTCCTTTATGAGAAACCATCGATGCATCGTAAAGGATGATCTGTGGACCTTCACCCATTTTGCTTTGCGCTTCTTTTTCAGAGATACCCGGTGTATCCCCGGCAATCCCTACATCGACACCGAAAGCAATATCCGGCTGGATCTTCGCAGCAGAAGTCCTTGCTCCGCGAAGTCCTACTTCTTCCTGAACTGTCCCCACACCGTACACTACGTTTGGATGCTGCTCATCTTTCAGGTTTTTCAGGACGTCGATCGCAATCGCACATCCGATGCGGTTATCCCAAGCTTTGGCAAGAAGCATCTTTTCGTTTTTCATCACAGTGAATTCGAAATGAGGAACAACCATATCCCCCGGTTTCACTCCCCACTCCTGGGCCTCTTCACGGCTTGAGGCACCGATATCAATGAACATATCTTTAATATCGACAGGCTTTTTACGCGCTTCTGCCGGAAGGATATGAGGCGGCTTCGAACCGATGACCCCTGTTACATCCCCTTTGCTTGTCACGATTGTCACACGCTGTGCAAGCATGACCTGTGACCACCAGCCTCCAACTGTTTGAAAGCGCAGGAAACCTTTATTATCTATTTGCGTGATCATGAAGCCTACTTCATCAAGATGTCCCGCCACCATGATTTTAGGACCGTTTTCATCCCCTACCTTTTTGGCGATGAGGCTTCCTAAGTTGTCTGTTGTGATTTCATCAGCGAACGGTTCTATGTATCGTTTCATTACGTCCCTTGCTTCTTTTTCGTTGCCGGGAACCCCTTTTGCATCTGTCAAATCTTTGAGCATCGTTAATGTTTCATCCAGTCTTGTCATTCTTTCGACCCCCTAAATATTTTAAACTAACCCTATTATATTATAATCTTTCCAATAACTCAAAAAACTTTGAAAGTTAATATCCTTGTTGCTGCCTTTCATAATTCACTTTATTCTTGTCTGTATACGCATCGAAAATATCCTGGCTTGTGAAGCCGAGTAATTCACCTAAATGTATGTATTCATTGAACAAGTCAAGAAAGTGAGTGACTGATGGTTCTGTCCTAAAATCAGTAATGATTCGATAGACATAAAGAAACTGTTCATTCAAATCTTCGGTACCTGAATGATTCCCTTCCAGGTCAATCTCCTGAAGACCTATTTCGATTCCAAGTGAGAGAATGAAGTGGATACCGTCTACGTATTCTTCCAGAATCACTTCTTTGGATGATGCTTTTTTCTTGCTCCAGAACTTGAAACTCCTTGTCTCATTTGCAAGTTCCCCCACTTCCACCAATAAAGCCAGTATCTTTCTATCGACCAGGTTTACATCTGTCAATCCATGTTCAGTTTCGATATGTCCGTCCAGCTGCTTTTGCATATCCAGTAATGTATCGATTTTCATCAAATCCATCCCTTCGTCTTGTTATCCATCTTAGTATGACAAACTTTTTCCCTTTTTTTAAATAAAAATGAAACCTTTTTATTTTTATACCGTAAATAATAATAGAAGATCTATGCCTATGGAGGTAATTTACATGTTATGGCTCATCCGATTATTTATTCTTGCCCTTATCATTTACCTTTTTTACCGGAGTATTAAATATATCATTGATCCGAAACGGAAGCTTGAGCTTGCTCAGGAACAGAAGCGTTTCCACTTCCTTGATGACCAGGAGAATGTCAGAAAAAACTTTTATGTGACGTACAAAGGGGTTTTGTTTGAAGGGGAAAAATATTTGGGAACAACAGAAAAATCCTTTGAAGTGGTTTCGATTTTCGTCTGGGCCAATAACATCCAGTCATTGAAAGGGCTTGGATATGATGATTTCCATTATATCCAAAATGAAATCAAAGAACGCTATCCGAATGCAAAAATCGATTGGAAAAGTCCCATTAACGAATTCATGAGAAAAACCGATAAATGAATGAAAATGCTTAGAGCGTCTACTCTAAGCATTTTTTTACATCTATCGTGGCTTAAATGATTTGTTAACATGCCTGACGCAGTATTCTCATATGATGATACTAGTGTAAATGCTGCCACTTCTGCCAGTCATGTATTAAATTTAGCGAAAGAAGTGAAGTCATTATGGGAATATCGACCGGGAAGTGGAAAAAATATCAGCTTATGTTGAAGGAAGCGGGAATATCCCGCTATTTGCCTGAGACCTTTTTACTGAATGAGAAATCTTTTTGGCATGTGATGGACAAATACGGTGCTGTGATGATCAAACCCACAAAAGGATATATGGGGAAAGGCATTGTTCAAGTGAAATCCGCCTCTGATAACCATTACGAGTTCCATGTCATGGAGAAAGTTTATACTGTAGAAGGAAGAAAGCATACATTCCAGCATCTTTTGAAGCACTATTGCAGTAATAAACATTATATCGTCCAGCAAAAGATCGCCTTGAACACGATCAAGCAATCACCGTATGATATACGGGTGATGGTTCAGCGAATGAAGAAATCGCGTGAATGGACAGTCACAGCCAAACTCGCTAAAGTGGCTGCTAATGGATTCGTCCTAACAAACTATCCAAAACATCTCATTACTGTCGAAAATGCCATCAAAAGCTCCTCTTTTAAAGCACCGAGCGGTCACTTACCAGAAAGAATCGATCAAATTAGTGTCCTGACAGCAACTCATCTCGGAAACTACTACACGAATACCCGTACATTCGGCCTCGATATCGGACTCGATGAGAAGGCAAATATCTGGATCATCGAAGCAAATACAGCCCCAAGTGTCTCTTTATTCAAAGCATTGGAAGACGAGGAAGTATACAGGCGGATCCTGAAATACAGAAAGGGATAGTCCCAGCAGGTTGTGCTGCAAGTAACGACGGAGGTTTTATCCTCCCTCTTGTCTATCCCCGAAGCCCGCAAGTGCCTTTGCGTATTCCAGAGGTGATTCAAACACGCGTTTCCTTAATTCATGATCGTTAATTTTCCCAAGACTTTCATGACCATAGTTGGAATTCGCCTCCAGGAAATAAATATCACCTTTTTGATCGACGATAAAATCAAGTGCTACATCGCCGAAATGACCTATATTCATATCGAGACTTTCAGCTGCCCGAATACAGGCTTCGTTCATATTAGATAAAACTGTTTCTGCCTCTTTCTGGGCATACCCGTGAAATTCCTTAAGCGCATCTTCTCCGGGCAGTATCTTCTCCGTGTACCTCAAATTTGTGATGACGCTGCCGGGTTTGGCAAGTCTTCCGATAATCCCCCTAACCTGCCAGACCTTGCTGCTGTCTTTTTGGATATAGCCCCTGAAATCCACTTGTTTTCGATTGTTTTCAAAAGGGACTCCCTGCTGTATGATATATCTGTTTTTCTTAACGATCTTTTTCAGGCAGTCTTTACACTCCTCTTCTGTTTTATAAAATTCCTTTATCTGTGTCCCTTTTATCACCCGCGTCACTTCGATTGCATGAGCAGTTTTTTTCATTTGAATGATGCCGTAGCCCCGCGCTCCGAATCTCTTCTTTACGTAAATCACCTGATACTCCTCGAGCTTGGTAAAGAGCTGTTCGAAATGGGTGAATTTCTCCGTATGGGGTACTAAGGAACTTGCATCGGGGTTTTTTAATAACGCCTGATAAAACTCCCATTTACCGGTCCCCCTGCTGTTGAAAAAGCGTCCCCCTGTGATTTGTTCGAGCAAGTGATATTTATTGCCCGCACCGGCAATCGGCCTGTTGAAGACAGCATCTGGCATTGGAAAATCCCCCTCCATCCACATTGTTCCAGCTTGACCGGGGTGATAACAGAAACCTTTCACTGAAGTGGAATCCACCTGAACTTCCGACAGGGGAAAAATGATAACCAATCCTTTATGCTGATTATAGGATCTTACCCATCTCAGCAGGATCTTGAGACTCCTCTTATTGATATTTGCCATGCGGACCCCTCTTACTATTCCTAGGACAGGACCCAGATATAGATCTCTCCCTTCCGTGCGCCAGTCAAAATCGATATCTTCAGGAATGGTGAAACCAAACAAATTGTCCGGTACCTTCAACACATCATGATCTATCTCCTTATTCAAGATCAGCTTCACTTCTTTTTGCCAGATTCCCAAGTGTAATACAGCCTTCCCGCCTTTCTTCATGTTCATCTTTTTTGCTGTAATGGGGTTTAATAGAATCGCCCCCTCACTTAACTCCATTTTTTTTATAAACAATCTCGCACCTTCTTATCTAAACCAAGATTTAACTATCGATAGCCCCAGAAAACTGAATTGTTATAATTCCCTGCTATATGGTCTGCAGTCTGAGCACACTTCACCTTCCGCAAATCACCCGTGAGCACCCTGTCGTACCGACAGTGCCTGCAACGGAAAGGAACGGCTGCGTATATTTCCTATGCACTGTTTTTTAGAATAGTTCCCTCAAATAAATAAAGGAAAATTTCTACAGTAACTTATATATGTACCAAGCAGTTGTAATGTACGTAATTTCCATGTTTGCCATCACTATTTTTACAGAGGTGAATACTATATTGATGCGTATAAGTACTTTTCTTGACTTTGAAATTAGTTGTAAAAAAGGTAAACATCATCGTTCACAGGAGATGAGCAATTTGTTATGCAAACGATTATTTTTCTTGGCAGTAACAAGTCCGGCTCCAGCAGGGAGGCCATCATCGCGGCGGCAGAAATGGGCTATTTCACAGTCCTGCTGACAGATAGACGTAAATGGAGAAGACAACGGGAGGAGTTCCCTGATGTTCATCAAATGATTATGATGAAGGATTTGTCGGATAGAGAGGAAATCTTTGAACAACTTTTAAACATCAGGGTCCAAGGCAAACGGGTGAAAGCATTTGTTAGCTTTATCGATCCACTGGTCAGTTTGGCAGCCGATATCTCAAAGGAACTTGGATTACAAGAAGTATCGGTCGGAGCTTTATATAAAATGGAGGATAAAACACGTTTCCGGGATGAATTAAAGAGAAATCCTGTTTCTCCGCAATTTTGCGTCTGCAGTTTAGACATAGACGCGGATAAGATATTCGATCACCATGTAAATAAGCTCCCTGTCGTATTGAAATCCCCTATATCCAATGGTTCAAAAGACGTGATAAAAGCAGATAGCCGTGAGGAATTCTTAAAAGGGGTACAGTATTTCAAAAAGAATTTCAGCCATATACCTCTGCTGATCGAAGAATATTTATCAGGTCCCCAGTATTTAATCGAAGTCGTGGTCCGGCATGCAAAAACGGAGATTGTCGCCATCATCGAACAGGAAATTTCCAGCAACCGCAGATTTATCATTACAGGCTATCATATGCCAGCTCGTTTAGCTCCTGATGCAAACGAGACACTTACTGCTGCCATCGAATATATTATGAAAGATATCGGTTTGTCTCATGGCACCTGCCATCTGGAGATGAGGCACGTAAATGATGAGTGGAAACTGATTGAAATCAATCCGCGCATTTCCGGCAGTGTCATCAACCAGATGATTCTCGAATCAACCGGAATCTGCCTTGTAAGGGAAACATTGAAGCTTTATCTCGGTGAAGACCTTTGCCTGGTCCCCTTTAAAAACGAACATGTTTTTGCAGAATTCTTAACGGTCGACACACCTGGAAAATTAATTAAAGTGACCGGCAAAAATAAAGCCAAGAAAATCGAAGGTGTTAAAAAAGTCTATGTAAAACCAAGAAAAGGCAGTATCTTGAATCCTCCCTTATCCATGGGGGATCGGTATGCCTACGTTCTGGCAAGCTCATCTGATCCTGCAAAAGCGAAGGAGATTGCAAAAAGAGCAGCAGAAGAAATCAAATTCTATTTAGAACCATTGTAGGTGTTGTTCATGACATTAATCGGCATGCTTCATTACCGTAAAAGGCCGCATGAAGTAAAAAAAGCATTTGCTTGTGCCTCTATAGCAAAGATGAATGGTGTTGCATTTGTTTATTTCTCATACGGTTCAGTGGATTTTGCCAATAAAAAAATCAATGGATGGGTTTTCAGTGAAGGCCATTGGACACAACGTGAAATGAATTTCCCAGATTCCATTATCAATATCAGTCCACCAAAGACGAGTAAACAATCCGTCATCCGAAAAGCTTTAAAACGTACTATTCCTTTTATCAGTCATTCCATCGGAAACAAAATGAGCGTCTTTGGAAGAATTGAAGAAGGCGGTGCGTTCTCTCATTTTTTGATTCCCACTCAGAGCATCACTAAAGTGGAGGATGTGGTTTCATTTATAAAAAAACACACCCGATTGGTCATAAAGCCGCATTCAGGAAGCAAGGGCCGCTCCATCTTTTTTATCACCCTGATGAAAGATAACAGAATCCGCTGCATCTCAGGACTTGATGAAACTCTCTATACATTGAAGGAATTTGAAGACTTTATCCAGAGACTCATTCATCAACAGAAATACTTGATCCAACCGTTTATAGAATGTAGAACAAACGCTGGATTGACCTATGACTTTCGATTGCATGTCCAGAAAGATGCATCCGGAAAATGGATCGTGAACCTGATTTATCCAAGGGTAAGCGGTAATAAGTTAACCAGTAATATTAGCAGCGGCGGATACCGGGGAGAATTAATCCCTTTTTTAGTTGAAGAATTTGGAGAAGACTATTTTAATATTAAACAACTATTGGAGTATTTTGCTGTCTCTTTCGCAAGCCACTTTGAAAGTCTTTATAAAAACCGTTCCTTTGATGAATTGGGGATTGATGTGGCCCTAGATCAAAATCAACGTCTTTGGATTTATGAAGTTAACTGGCGTCCCGGAAGTAAAAACAGGGAATTTTCAGTTGCCAAAAATCTTATCCCCTATGCAAAATATGTTGCAGAATCAAACAGAAAAAGAGAAGCAAAATGGAAGGACTAGAACTAAAAAAAGGAGATAACAGTGAAATCATTAAACTTAAATGAGATCCTCCCCTGCATCAACGGGGTTGTTATAAGGAATGGCCCGCCTCCCGTCTTGGAAAAAGTGATTACCCAAAAAAAGAAGCTGCGAAACGGTTCGCTGTTTTTTTGCCTGGATCGAAACCTTAACGAGACAGACTTTCATAAAGCCTTCCCTCCTTGCGTAATCATCAGCGATCGAGTAGGAAAGCTTAAAAACATCAAGGGTGATGTTACCATCGTGAAGGTGAATAATATTAAAGGCGCTTATCGAAGCTTCCTTCAATGTTACAGAAGTTTATTTGATATCCCCGTCATCGCGATAACTGGGACTTCCGGCAAGACGACTACGAAGGAAATGATCAGACATATCCTGTCATCCCGTTATAAAGTGAAGGCAACTCTCGGAAACTATAACCTTTTCCGATCAAACGCATCTGTACTCGCGAACTTTGAAGAGGAGACCGATTATGCAGTATTCGAATTCGGAATAGGCAAGACAGGGAATCTCGAAAGATGCGGACGTTATTTCGGACCCTATTCCGCTCTGATTACCGGAATAGGTGCGGATCATATCGAAAGGTTCGGCAGCACTGATAAATACGTGGCTGAGAAACTCAAAATACTGACTGGTGTCGGTAAAAACGGATTTACTTTTCTAAATGCGGACTGTCCGAATACATCACAAGCACTGAATACACTCGATACAGTAAACCCCGTATGGTTCGGACTTGGCGATAAGGCGGATTATAAGGGAGAAGACATCCGTTTTTCCGCACATAGTATGGAATTCACTCTTCGGCATAAAGAAAATTCGTATCAGGTCTCCATTCCTGGATATGGCATACACAATGTGTACAATTCCATCGCAGCCATAGCTGTCACGCATGTTCACGGATTTGATATTCTCTCTGCGATAGACCGTCTAAAATCTTTTCGTCATTTACGCCGGCACCTGGAAGTAAAAAAAGGTCTGAATGGATCCACTTTGATCGATGACACTTGGAACATCAACTCCAACTCCGTCCAGGCAGCCCTGTCCGTTTTACAGGAAGTCTCCAAAGGCAGACATTCCATCGCCGTACTCGGGAAAATAAGCGAACTCGGTATTGAAGAGAAATCAGAACACAAAAAGATAGCCGGTATGGTCGTTAAAAGCCAGCCTTCCGTTTTGATTACCATTGGGCAAACAGCAGCAACAATCGGCAAAGAAGCATTGCAGCTCGGAATGAATTCAGAAAATATCCACATGTGCAAGCAGTCCCAAGAAGCCTTTGAACTTCTGAAAAGATTGGCTGGACCTCAATCTGTCATTCTTGTGAAAGCCTCAATGAGGGAGTCGTTCAGGAAATTACTCAGGGACCTTAAAGGATAAAAAAAGCAATATAGTATGCCTCCCCTATCGTTTGGACTTCGTAATGGGGGAGGCATTTGTATACGTGCACTATTTATACCGGATGTGTTAAGATTTCAGGTAATACCGAATCTTTTTCATTTAAGCTAAAAACCTGCAAGCTTCTTTGCATACCGCATATTAGCAAGTCTGATCTTGTTTACCAGAGTCCTATCACCGGCAAATGTCGCTACATAGTCATTGGGATTGCGGTGATTGATTTCAATTAACCACATACGACCATCCTTGTCGATTCCTATGTCGATTCCGAGTTTCCCAAAATGAAAGCCGCAGTTTTCAATCGTATTTGCCGCTTTTCTCGCTAACTGATCCATCTCCTTCATATACTCATTCACTTTTTCCGGAAACATTTTCTTCAAGGTGATGTGAGCCTGCTCCACCTTTCCCCCTCTATGGCGGTTACTGACAATATGGCCATTCACCCCGTTCCTGCCCATAACCCCATAGTTCTTCCACTTGCGCGTCTGGTCTTTAACCATGATGACACGAAAATCAATAATGGATTCATTGAACCGCAGATTAAGAGGCTGCTGGATGATGAACTTCCCTTCCTTAAATGTACCCTGGAGAAATTCCCTTGCATCCAACAAATCTTTAAAGAAATAATCCTTTTTAGTATCTTCTTCAATATATTGAATCATCAGCCCCTCGTTCCATTTCTCTACCTTCGCTACCTTCTTTCCCTGCATTCCTTTGATTGGTTTGATATAGGCTGATCCGAATTGTTCCGTCATATGATCCACATCGTTAAACTGTTTGAACATCTTTGTTTCTGGCAGATATTCGTTCAGCTCTGAAGTATTCTTAAACCAAGAATACATCTCCCACTTGTTGAAAGTGGAAGAATTGAATATACGGTTTCCTATAATGTTCTCAAAATGGCGATGAAGTTCCTTATCCAATGAAGCCTTCTTAAAGATTGCCGCCGGGTATGGATAGATTCCCTTGACCCATCTCTTATCAAAAGGATCATACAGATAACCGAATACGAGCTTTTTATCAAAATCGATTCCTTCATTGGAAAATGCGATGATTGCCCCGTTCACCTTATGATACTTCCTTACATATCTCCCCAGCTTTTGCACTTTTTCTTCCAGCTTTCCGATCTTTTTAGCGGCGACTATCCCAATGATCGGTCCTATTTGGATTTCATTATCACGATATACGACTTCGTATGCCGGGATGAGAGGAAGCATCAGCTTTTGGATGACATCACCTGATAGGATCATTTTTCCGAGGTTGATTTTACTAGAGGGAATAACTCTCACATCGCATGTCTGAAGGCCGAACCTTAATGTTACTTTCGTATTTCCAGTGAGTTCGAAACTCTTTATCAACTCGGGATGTACAAGGAGCCGATCCCCTGTCTCTTCTCCCTTTTTCACTCTGAACCATGTCTTCATTCATTCACCTCATTTACTGCAGTCGCCTTAACACCTTTATATATTATGAGCGCCTGCATATATATGCTAATTTCCAATAACCAAATTCCTTTTTTCTAATATAAATAGAAGAGACCGAATAAAAGCAGGAGTTGAAGATAAAATGACACAGGAATATATAGGGGTTATCCTTCCCGATGGCATATTCGACAGGCTGTCTGCAGGTAAAAACCAAATAAATGTCCGGGCGTACCAGGCTGCAGCCGACCATTTTGGGCTTACACCCGTCTTTATGAAGCTCTCGTGTCTAAAACCGGGTGTAGATCAAGTTCAGGGGTTTATTAAAAAAAGTAAGGATTATGTGCTGGAAACTGTCGATATCCCGAAAGTGATCTATACACGCAGTTTTCTTACCAAGAAACAGAGCCGCTTCCTGGAAGGAAAAAAGGTACAGTTCTACAATAAAAGAGGCATTGGCCAAAACAAATTAAGGATGCATGAGATTATGAGTGAAGATCCCGAAATAGCCCCTTCCCTGCCTGAAACAGTTCCGGGTACGCTTGAAAACCTCTTAATGATGTTGAAAAAGCATAGACAGTTGATTTTGAAACCTGCCAAAGGGAGCCTCGGCGGCGGTATCATGAAACTAACCAAAGATAAAAAAGGAAGGATCAAACTCCGCTACCCCATTGCAAGAAGAAAGTGGAAGGAAGTTCAGTTTAAAGAAGACATCCCCACATTCCTAACGGATATTTTCAATAAGAAGCAGTATATCATTCAGGAAAATATTAATCTTGCAACCTATAAAAAAAGGCCATTCGATCTTCGGGTCGTAGTACAGCGTAACCAAACAGGAGACTGGGTTGTTCCCGGGATTCTGTGCAAGGTATCCCCTTCAAGAAATCAGTTTGTAACAAACATCAGCCAGGGAGGCAGTTCACTTAGTTTCGATGAAGTAGTAAAAGGGCACTCGTATCTTTCCCACAACCGGATCCATCAAGACATTTCAAATCTCTCTTTAAAAATGGCAAGACATCTGGAAAAACATACCGACCATATTGCTGATATCGCATTTGATATTGCACTCGACAAAAAAGGGCGCGCATACTTTATCGAATGCAATTTCCGCGGGAGATATGGAAACATCCGCTACAAGGGAAAACGATTAGAAGAATGGAAAGCGAAACATTTCAATCCCATCGGTTACGGCAGGTTTTTATTGGACCGGCAGGAGTGAAATCAGTTTCACATGAAAAGGGAACCCCTGCAGGTTCCCTTTTCATGTCCATTTAAGTAGTGGTACGACCGATGTCTGACTACACACGGTTCTTCTCAGGAAAAAACTCGTTCCATCCAATGACCCTTACTTTTTCCCTCAACAGATAAAATAGTACAACCAAAGCCAGCAGAATCATAATCATAATGGGGGGA
Source organism: Bacillus haikouensis (assembly GCF_013179555.1). Lineage (GTDB taxonomy): Bacteria > Bacillota > Bacilli > Bacillales > Bacillaceae_B > Rossellomorea > Rossellomorea haikouensis_A. Next base: position 6,967 of record NZ_JABMCR010000018.1, on the reverse strand, counting down.
GAAAATTGTTTGATATATTGGCCGAACACCGTGTAGAAAAAAGCGAGAGGGATATTGGAAATGATGGTGGCGCGAACGTAAGGCTTAAACTGCGGGTTTTTCTGCATCAAACAGAGATTAAGTAACTGGTAATGTATGAACGGAATAAGCCTTAATACCGCAATCTGCCCCGTGGTCAGATCAGCGCTTTTACCGAACCACTTTTCTTTCAATCTCAGCAGCCGCTCATAAAACGATGTGAAACTTTTGATAGCGAAATAAAAAATGATGGATAAAAGCGTTAATCCAATCAGCGAGTACACCGTACCGAGGATACTGCCGAAAAGGATACCTCCAGCCATACATACCAATGCGACGGGAATAAATAGAAACTGCCTCAGTACATGAAATAATATAAACAGAACAGGAGCGATATACCCACTAGCTTCCATGATGGCGAATGCTGCTACTAATCGGTCGTCCATAGCTAATGCAGACCTCCTTCTGTTGCCTCTATACTCTACAGTTTATACATTCTGTCTACACTGTATGACAAAAGGAGAATATTTATGGAAGACCAGGGATTGTCCACCTCCAGAAAGGTAACAGAAGAAAATAGATTCCCCTCCTCATCAGATCCCTTGATTGACCCAAATAAACAAAAAGCTGTGAACGATGACAAGGAACGGAAAGCCCATCGCAAATAATCTGTGCTTCGTTTTATGTCTATAGACCTTCATGGCAATATAAGAGCCAATGCTGCCACCTATAATTGCCACGGTCCATAATGTCCGCTCCTTGATTCTGTATTCATGCCTCTGTGCTTTCTTTTTGTCTCTTCTCATGAGACTGAAACCGAGGACATTGATGATCAGGATATATATGTATAGAAGATTTAGTAATGACTCCATTGGATACCTTCTTTCTATCAAGCTGTGTTGTTTAGTTTAAAAAATTGCATTGGTCATATGAGTCCCGTTCCTTTTCGCTACAGGCACTTGCTTTCCGCGGGGAGGAAGTTGAGCCTCCTCGGTCTTCTGTGTTGCTCCCCTATTGTTGGACACCCCAAACAACAATAGGAGGTGCCCGCGGAAAGCGAAGTCTTGCACGGAAATCATTAGCGGTAATTAACACTGTCACTTAGATTTACAGCTTCTTTTATAAAGAAAGGACTGACCCATAAGGCCAGTCCTTTTATCTGTTTGCACGTTGCAAAAGATATTATTTGTTAAGTTGAGCTTTAGCTGCTTCAGCTAATTGGTTGAATGCTTTTTCGTCAGCAATCGCAAGCTCAGCAAGCATTTTACGGTTAACTTCGATACCAGCAAGCTTTAAACCGTGCATTAAACGACTGTAAGAAAGACCGTTCATACGAGCAGCCGCATTGATACGTGTGATCCATAGTTTACGGAAATCACGTTTCTTCTGGCGACGGTCACGATAAGCATACATGTATGATTTCATGACTTGTTGATTTGCTACTTTATATAAAGTATGTTTCGAACCGAAATAACCTTTTGCTAACTTAAGAACTTTTTTACGACGTCTGCGTGTTACTGTTCCGCCTTTTACGCGTGGCATAATAATTCCCTCCTATTTCTTACGTGCTTTTTATTTAAGGTTGTCAAGCATATGACGAATGCGTTTGAAATCTCCTTTAGAGACAACAGCTGCTTTACGAAGTTTACGCTTTGCTTTAGTAGATTTGTTTGCGAATAAGTGGCTTGTGTAAGCGTGAGAACGTTTAAGTTTACCAGAACCTGTTTTCTTGAAACGCTTAGCTGAGCCGCGGTGAGTTTTCATTTTTGGCATGTGCTTTTCCTCCTCGGGTCCTTTATTTTTCGTTAACTGGTGCGAGCACCAAGAACATGCTGCGACCATCCATTTTCGGCTTTGATTCAACAGTTGCAAGATCTTTACACTCATCTGAGAAACGATCCAGTACACGTTGACCAATTTCTTTGTGCGTGATCGCACGGCCTTTAAATCGGATTGACGCCTTTACTTTGTCTCCTTTTTCAAGGAACTTGCGTGCGTTGCGAAGCTTGGTATTGAAATCATGCTCATCAATCGTAGGGCTTAAGCGCACCTCTTTAAGGTTGATGATCTTTTGATTTTTACGCGCTTCTTTTTCTTTCTTTTGTTGTTCAAACTTAAACTTTCCGTAGTCCATGATACGGGCAACGGGTGGTTTGGCATTTGGAGCAACAAGAACAAGATCAAGATTTACGCGTTCAGCGATTTCAAGGGCTTCATTCTTGGATTTGATTCCAAGCTGCTCGCCATTTTGATCGATAAGACGTACTTCACGGGCACGAATGGTTTCGTTTAAGATCATGTCTTTGCTAATAATTAGCCACCTCCAAGGTTTATTAAAAGAATACAACGGCTTTGGTCTCAGGCACCCGCTCATTTTATTGTTTGCACAAAAAAAGATGCGGGTGTCGAAACACCCGCATCTGATTATAAAGCATCTATAAAAAGCTTTAATAGTCAATATCATACCTGGCAACTGCTCTTTAAAGCGTCATTCAGGTGAGAAGCGGGTAGCTTCTGCTTGTACCAAACTGTATTCAATTCACCTTAGATACTATATCATATGACATATTGGATGTCAACAATCGTTCTAATGTCACAACGTTTTATATAATATCAGACATCGGTTTGGAGTGCAATAGTTTTTTTCAATTGTTGTTTTATACGGGGGATTAGGAGCATTGCAGTGAATAATGAAGGGTAGTAAATGGTAATTAACTTGAAGATCTTTGAGTTTTGCCAGAAAATCTTTTCGATCAGGTCATTAATCTTTTACTTTCCGCTATTAATCTTTTTATTTTCAACGTACCTTAATTCCAAAATCCAATCTATAAAAAGAACGGACCTCAAACAAGGTCCGTTCCTCAACAATCTATTATCGATTCACTTCTTTCTTAATCTCGTCCACAAATTGATCCAATGAAATGGTTTCAGATTTCTGCTCACCGTATTTACGAACGTTAACAGCACGATCTGAAATCTCATTATCACCAAGCACAAGCATATATGGAACTTTGCTCATTTGGGCTTCACGGATTTTGTAACCCATTTTTTCATTACGGTCATCGATTTCTATACGCAGTCCTTCTGCTTGAAGCTTCTCCTTCACTTCTTTTGCATAATCAAAGTGGATTTCAGGAGATACCGGGATCAGCTGGACTTGTGTCGGGGCAAGCCACGTTGGGAATGCACCTTTGTATTCTTCGATCAGGAAGGCAACAAAGCGTTCCATTGTTGACACAACCCCGCGGTGGATAACGACCGGACGGTGCTGTTTGCCATCTTCTCCGACGTATGAAAGGTCAAAACGTTCAGGCAGCAGGAAGTCCAGTTGGACAGTCGATAATGTCTCTTCTTTACCAAGAGCCGTCTTCACCTGAACATCCAGCTTTGGTCCGTAGAATGCGGCTTCCCCTTCTGCTTCGAAGTATTCGAGGTCCAGCTCATCCATCGCTTCCTTAATCATGCTTTGTGCACGATTCCACATTTCATCATCATCGAAGTACTTCTCAGTATCCTCTGGATCTCGATACGATAAACGGAAAGAGTAGTCATTAAGATCAAAGTCTTTATATACTTCCTGTACAAGACGGACGACACGCTTGAATTCTTCTTTGATTTGATCTGGACGAACGAAGATATGAGCATCGTTCAATGTCATTCCACGCACACGCTGAAGTCCTGAGAGAGCACCCGACATTTCATAACGGTGCATCAATCCAAGCTCTGCGATACGAATCGGCAGTTCGCGGTAGCTGTGGATATCATTTTTATAAATCATCATATGGTGAGGACAATTCATCGGGCGGAGAACAAGGTCTTCGTTATCCATTTCCATGACAGGGAACATGTTTTCCTGATAGTGATCCCAATGTCCGCTTGTCTTGTAAAGCTCAACGCTTCCCATTACCGGAGTATAAACATGATCGTAACCAAGGCGTTCTTCTTTATCGACGATGTAACGCTCGATGATGCGGCGGATCGTGGCCCCTTTTGGAAGCCACATCGGAAGACCCTGGCCTACTTTTTGCGAATTCATGAACAGGTTCAGTTCTTTACCGATTTTACGGTGGTCGCGTTCTTTCGCTTCTTCCAAGAGACGGAGGTGCTCATCCAGATCGTCTTTTTTGAAGAAAGCAGTCCCATAAATACGCTGAAGCATTTTATTGTCGCTGTTTCCGCGCCAATAGGCACCGGCAATGCTCAACAATTTGAATTCCTTGATTTTATTTGTAGACGGAATATGGACGCCGCGGCAAAGGTCAAAAAATTCACCCTGCTCATAAATGGAAACCTGCTCTCCTTCAGGAATTGCTTCGAGAAGCTCCAGCTTGTATTCATCTCCGACTTCTTCATAGATCCTCTGTGCTTCATCACGGGTAACGACTTTACGGATCACTTCAAGATTTTCACCAGTGAGTTTCTTCATCTCTTTTTCGATAAGAGGAAGATCTTCAGGTGTAAATGAATGCTCGGAGTCGATATCATAGTAGAAACCGCCTTCGATTACCGGACCGATTCCAAGCTTCGTTTCCGGGTACAGTCTTTTAATTGCCTGTGCCATTAAATGAGCTGTGCTGTGGCGAAGAACTTCCAATGCTTCTTCGCTGTCAGGCATGATGATTTCAATCTTTCCGTCTTCCATGATTCCTGTACGCAGATCAATCAGTTGACCATTTATTTTACCTGCAATCGCCTTTTTCTTAAGACCCGGGCTGATGGATGCAGCGATATCTTCAGTACTGGTCCCCTTAGGAAACTCTTTCACATTTCCATCAGGGAACGCCATTTTAATCTGTTCAGACATTTGTCTTCACTCCTTTAAATTTTTCAGGGTAAAAAATAAAAAACCCCGCCCCTTCATAATTGAAGGGACGAGGTTAATCGATATACTCGCGGTTCCACCCAACTTCTCATCAATGCTTGAAAAAAGCAAAGAATGACTTCATTGAAAACGAATAACGACATTTAGCCGTCAATCCTTAATGAGGCACTGGTGCCATTTCCGGATTGAAGTTCAGAGGTGGTAAATATTTCTGTCGTATTAGGAAGCTTGCAGCCTCGGCTTCCCTCTCTGTGAACCGAATAGGAATATTATTGTCCTCTTCATAACCTTTACCTTATAGACTTATTATGTAGGTATTATAATCGGTTATGCAGTCAAAAGCAAGGACCAAAGGCAAAATTATGCTCCCTATTCATTTGCCAAATCAATCGATGGATACAGGAGTGGTTCAGGAAAATAATGCATGGGAAGCAAGTCGATCCGTTCCTCAAAAATATTCTGCAATGTCCTTATCAGATTATTCTCGCTGCTCCCGTAGACATATATTTTTTCAGGAGCGATGGACAGAAGCGGTGCAATTGTGTAAGAATCCACATAAAGCGGATGGTTTGTCAAAAGCCGTCTGTCGATGAGCTCCGTGAGTTCTTTTCTTGAAACTTCCTTCAAGTTTTCATCAAAGAATCGAAATCCGAATCCCGTTGAGAAAAGATGGATCGTATCAAGCTTCTTCTCCCTTGAAGCTAAATATTCCCTGAGCATATGGATGAATATTTGATATTCCTGCTCCATCTTGTATTCATCGATTGCAAGTTCCACCATTTCCGCAATCCGAAGCTGAAGCTTTTTCAGCCTGAACGTACTGAATGAATCAAATGAAACGGGTATGTTATCGATGAACACCCGATCCAGGCTTTCCCTCACAAATAGTGGTTCATCCCACTCTTCCAGCAGCTGGTCCAATTCAGGTCTTTCCCCCATTCTCATATCAGAAATAATTTCCAGAATTTGTTCGATTTCGGAGACATCTTCATAGAAAAATTGGTTCCTCAGAATATCCTCCGCCCAATCGATACACTTGTCCCAGAGGATGAACTCTGTTGTTCCTTTCATCAGGCTGTCCAATCCGTTATACGGAGTCGAAACATCTATAGTAAGGTTATAGTGAGTTTTATTTTGAAAAAGCGTTTCATGAAACCATGATGTCAAATCATGTTTGGTCAGGCATTGTTGAAGCTTTAATGCATCATTTTTCTGTCTGAAAATGAATTCAATCAAACTTTCTCCCCTCCTAAAAAGCCGAAATCCCTGCTTTATATATATGGGGAGCTTGTATGAATTAGAAGTTTGATTGTGAATTAATTGCATAAAAAAAGAAAAGGCGGCGGCACCTTTTCTTTTTGTGTATCCTATTCTCTTCTATTACGCCCATCGATGTGGACAGGTTTTGCCAGGTATTTGATTCTTTCCATGATTCTCGCTGCCTTCAATTTCTCTTCTTCCCCTCTTTGTGTGTAGGTCAAATGGTGGGTCAGTTCGTCAAAGTTGAAATTTGAAGTAAAGAATGTCGGCAGATTCTCTAACATTCTAAACTGGAGAATGGTTCCAAGGATTTCATCTCTTCCCCAGCTCGACATTGTTTCAGCACCAATATCATCAAGCATAAGAACCGGCGCTGCTTTGACGGCTTCAAGTTTTTCATTGAGAGAGTTATCTCCAAGAGACTGCTTGATTTCACGGAAGAACTCGGGCACATACACGATCATGGATGCCACTTTATTTTGTGCGAGTTCATTTGCGATCGCGCCGAGGATATAGGATTTACCCACACCGAATTTACCGTAAAAATAATATCCTTTCATCCGTTCATCCGCAGAATAGTTTTCAACAAAGTTCTTCGCAAGCCGCACAGCCTCCAACCGGCTTTTTGAATCAAGGTCGAGTGTGGTGAAAGAGGCTTGAAGAATATCTTTTGGTACATATAAGCTCTTGATCAACCTTTGAGAACTCGTTCTTTCATCGTGGACCACTTTTCTGGGACACCGGTGATATTCGATATCAATCGTGTTTCCGCGGATGACCAAGTGTGGGTCAAACCCCTTCATCATATTCCTGCACTCCTGAAGAGAAGGGCATTCCCTGCATTCCTTGCTTTGGGAAATATATTCA
>NZ_JABMCR010000179.1 GCF_013179555.1 Bacillus haikouensis | reverse complement strand
GTGCAACTTTTTCTGACGATATGATGAAATCTTTAATCTTTGTCTCTAAGAATTCCTTACTACTTAATGAAATCATGTAAAACCCCTCATTTTTAATATGAATGTTTCATTTAGCATGTTTCTGGAGCGTCAATCAATTTTCATTTCACCAACATTTTTATATTCATGTTCATAGCAGCGCCACACTAATTCTAACACAGCCTAAAAAAAAGTAGTAATAATCAGTACTTAAATTACAAAAATCGATGCACACAAAAATAACCAAACAAGAAACGATTCTCATCTGGTTATCTCAGTATTACTCCTGATTTGCTTCCTGCAGCAATTCGTATATTTCAATTGCCGTGATGTCGATGTTATCAAAAGGAAAACTGCTTCCTTTTTCATTCATGACTTCAATCTCGAAAGTATCCTGTTTTGGTAAGTATTTTACCTCACAAATTTTCTTTCCGTTGTATTCAAAAAAACGCTGTTGAGTTTCCCCTTGTTCACCTTGTTCTTGCAATGTCTTTAATCTTTGTATGATTCCAAGAAGCTGAGACATAAGCAGTCTCTCCTTTCCTGTTCTATTTCTTTTTTCATAGCTTTTGCATTGTACCAGATTCTATCCTGTTAAATCTAATGTTTTGCCCCTAAACTTCATAAAAATCCTTTATAATGAAAGAAGCAAAATTGAAAGAAGAAAGGATTTGTTAAGATGAGTATCGAGTACTTGGATTCAAGGATATCATTGGTCGACCTAATGGATTTGTCTGCAAAGGAACGGACAGGAAGCTATATCATTCATGAAGAATTTCTTACGATTATAGAAACATCTGCCAGTCCTTCAATCCCGCATCTAAAAAAAGGTCTCTCTAAGTTAAACATTAATTTAGAAGATATTCAATACATAATTCTGACTCATATCCATTTAGATCATGCCGGGGGTGCAGGGCTGCTACTTGAAGAATGCCCTCAAGCAACAGTAATCGTACATCCGAGGGGCTGCAGGCACATGAAAGACCCTTCCAGACTGATTGCCGGGGCCAAAGCAGTGTACGGGGACGATTTTGATACATTGTTCGATCCGATTAAACCGATTCCCGAAGATCGATTGTTAACCAAGAATCATGGAGAAACTCTTAAGCTCAGTGAATCCTGCACACTCACATTTTACGATACCCCTGGGCATTCCGATCATCACTTCAGTATATACGATCCGGTGTCGGGAGGCATGTTCACCGGTGATACATGCGGAATTCAATATCGGGCAGATAAAGTACATTTTTATCTCCCTTCAACATCGCCAAATCAATTCAACCCTGATTCAATGAAGAAAGCAATCCATTTTTTCAGGAGAAAGAAATTGAACCGTATCTATTTCGGCCATTACGGAATGACAGAAGAAGTGGAGCATGCTCTTAAGGAGGTTGAGATGTGGCTGGAAATTTTTATGGACAAGGCGGAAGTTACGATCGATCCAGGAGCTGCACTGGAAGAAAACATAGAAAATCTGACAAGGGAACTATACACCCTCGTGAAGTCTTCTGCCATTAGACAGGGGATCGATCACCAGCACCCCATTTTCCAGCTATTGAAACTCGATATGAAAGTTTCCTCTATGGGAATCATCGATTTTTTAAATAAGAACAAAAAAGGAGAGCTCAAGTCTTGAAACGCGTCACATTATATACCCAGCCGGAATGTCCACCTTGCGAGATAGTGAAACTGTTTCTGAAGGAATCTAAAATAAACTACTCAGAAAAAAATATTAAAGAAGACAAACAAGCAAGAGATCATTTGCTCAACGAGTTGAAATCCTATTCCACTCCAACAATTACTGTCGATCATAAAGTCATTTCAGGGTTTGACTTGGATTCACTAAAAGAAGCATTAGAACTATAAATGGATAAAAAAAGATACCTCTTTAAGCCGGAGGTATCCTATTCATTCATATTCTGAAGGTTTTCCGGCAATTCATTTGTTATGGAAGAAACCTTCCAATCACCTTTATCCTTGGTTAATACAACAACCTCCACTCCTGGAGCTGTAGATACTGGACCTTCTTGCTCACCCGATCGTTCTTCCCATATGTACCACTTTCCATCTGCATATTCCACTTGAGTGGACTCGTCGTATTTAAAGAATGGAATATAATACGGGGCAAAGTCAGAACCAAATGTTTGATATCCTTTCTCCACTTTCACAACATTCTCTTTTATAAATTCGTCTGTCAGTTCCTTTGTAAAGGACGTGTGCAATTGTTGTTCGATGGCTTCGAAAGATTGAGGCTGTTCACTTAAAGAAACTTGTGTCTGAAACGCTTCATTCACTAAAGCCAATGCCTGCTTATCTTTGAAAGTAGAAGCCTGAGTCTGGGTAACTTGTCCACAAGCTGCTGTAACCAATCCGATAATCATAAATAAGAGCAATAATCTTCTTTTTGCCATTTTATTCCCCTCCTTAAAATAATTAGGTGAGTCTATTGTAGCAATTGAAAATTGTCGATTGACTAAGTTTTGTTCGTGAAATCCCTACAATTCTTGACATCTTTTTTGCTTATTTGTAAATTTCCCTCTGTTTTTGGAAATTAAACACAAATAACGTTGGAATATCTAACCAAAAAAACTTGGAAACATCAAGTTTCCAAGCTTCGCTACTTACTATAAGTAATTAATGGACAGATACAAAATGAAGCCAATAACGATAACTGCGAATATTAAGATGGCAAGGAATACCGGATTCCGGATAAAAGGATGCTGCTTAACAGCCTCCGGAATATCTGTATCAAAATCCCCTTCCAGACGCTTCTCCTGTGCAGCTACTTTAAATGTATAATATACTGAATACCCGGCTACTCCTATCGCAATTAATGAGAGCAGTATGATAAAAATACTCATCCAAGCCCCTCCTTCAATGATCCTTTATAGATAATTTCCCCTAATAGAAAAACCCTATTCAAAGAAATACAAATCCTGAAAGATCAAAACCGGGCATGCTCCTGTCCAGATAAATTTGATTCTTAAAACAAGCTAATAAATCAGACTTTCTTCTTCAAACAAAAATTCGTAGGATAAATCCATAAACAGGTATAATCCGTTTCCGAATGGGTATGAATATGTGCGCAGGGGTTCACCAGAATCAATGTCGCTGTATACATCCGATAGTAATCCTTTTTTATTTATTCTCATTCTGATGATATTTTCCAGGAAGTAAGGACGCCAGCTCCAGTTCTTTCCCTTGAACCGTTGATGGATTTCCCAATTCCCTTGTACTTTCAGGATATTACTTGAAACCTGGAAGCCATTTTCATCACATATATACAAACGAAAGCACTTATCAGTAAAGGTGATAGCAAGTTCATTCAGCACGAAATCATAGTCTTCTTCGGATTGTCTTTTCATCTGTGAGATCTTCTGAGTCATTGCCTTATGTAACTCATCAGCGAATCGATATCCTGCTTCCAAATGTTTCTTCTCGTAACGGATATAGTCCTGGCACTTTTCCTTCAGTTTTGCTTTCAAAATATCCCTTTCCAGGAGAGTGGGAGATGGATGTTTCAAATAAAATCCTTGATAATACCTTCCTCCATTTAACCATGCAAACTGTAATTGATAATTGATTTCAATGTTTTCAAACAGCAGGGATGCACCAATTTTTCTTGCCAGCATGGAAAGACTGAATAGGATATCTTTATACAGTTTATTACCCGCATCATTCCGCAATTGTGATAGATCAACCTTTAGAATATCAGGAGAAAATTGCGACAGTCGGTCAAGTTCCCCCATGCTGCTACCCACATTATCAATCGCTACTTTTATCCCATATGTTTTGTAATAGAGAAGAACATGGACCAGCTGTTCGAAGTCTCCCAGAAACGTCTTCTCCGAAAGTTCTAATACAATACGGTTCATCTGAATACCTTTCTCTTTATATTCAAGAAGGAGTTCCAGGAAAGATGCCCCGTGATCAACCATGATTAGTCTTGCATCCCGATTTATGAAGATCAAGACTTCTTGGTCCGCCGTTAAGAATTGATCGAGTGCTCTTCTCGTTACTCTCTCATCCACTTCAATCTTAAATTCATCAGGAATATCTGTACCTGTAAAAAACGATCCAAGACTTTCGGCCTCTCCTTTATTCTGAACAATCCTGCCCAATACTTCATAGCCGATTATTTTATGTTCATCCGCGCTGAAAACCGGTTGAAAATAAGGAATGACTTTTTCGATATTTGCAATGACATCTAATGGATCCATTTGCACTCCTCCAACCCAAAACAGTTTTTGCATTATTATAGCATATGTTTCGAATATTCATTAAGTTCAAGCTTAACTGCAAAAAAAAAAGAATGCTGAAACTCTAAAGCATTCTACTGAATCGGTAAAGGCAGGTCTGTAGAAAGTAATTGCTTTAAGTATTCGCATTCCATTTTTTCAGTAAATTATATATGAATCATGCAAACTCAGCATATTAGTTGACCGGAATTAAAATGGAAATTGATTCAGCCATTGCCCTCCATCCAATGTTATGCACTCGCCATTAAGGTAAGCGGCTTTTTCAGATGACATGAAGTATGCAAGACCAGCAATTTCTTCAGGTGTTCCCAGCCTTTTAAGAGGTACACTATCAATCGTTCGTTTGGCGGCTTCCTCTGAAATCCATAATTTCTCGGCTCCTCCTGTTCGTTCAATCGGGCCGGGTGCTATGGCATTTGTACGAATTCCATATTTATATCCCCATTCGACAGCAAGCGTTCTGGTCAATGACAATACACCTGCTTTTGCAGCAGCTGAATGCGCAACCCCTGCACCTGCATTCCAAGCGTAAGTAGCAACCATATTGATGATTGAGCCTTTCTGCTTTTCGGCAATCCAGTGACTCCCGACTGCGTGAGAACAGAGGAACGTTCCATTCAGCACAATGTCAATGACTGACTTCCATCCATTCGGAGTCATTTTTTCCACTGGACAAATAAAGTTTCCGGCTGCATTGTTTATCAATACATCAATTTTACCGAACTTTTCTACTGCAAATTTAACCATTGCTTCTGCATGATCCTGCTCCCTCACATCCATTTGAAAAACATCAAGTTCACCCTCAAGTGATGCGAATTCTTCTTTTACTGCTTGCAGTCGTTCATCATTCCTACCAGTAATGATGACGTCAGAACCTTTTTCCAGGTAATACTTAGCCATATATTTCCCCATACCATTGGATCCCCCAGTGATGATCACCGATTGATTCTGTCCCATCTGTAACTCCCCCTCGTAAAATGAATGAATATTCACTCATTATTTTATCATAGATTAATGGAATTCAGCCAGTCTTATCCCATAAAAAAAGTCCGGCCTGTGTCTACCATGAGCCGGACCGGATCTTTAACTATCCTGATTATTTACGATGGTTTCATGAAGTTGAGCCAACGCTTTGATAATCGTCTTATTTCTTCTATATCCTTTTGCTTCTACTGAAACATTATTGAATGTCACAATGACTTTACCTAAAGATCGAGGAGTTTTAAAGCCGTAAACATACGCTTTGACTGTCCCTCTTTCGGTAGGGAGAAATAGGATTTCCATTTGTTTGTTTTTCATTAATCCCTCTCCTTTGAAAACATGTACTTCTTTAATAAGAAGAATGCCGAGCTATAAAAACGCGACCCCCCTTTTTAACATAAGTCATACATTCACACCTGTCAAATACTTTAGTACCTTAATGTTTTCTCTTTATGCAATTACATAGTGCTCTAACTCTTCCGGACATTTGGGTTTGCTGAAGTAAAAGCCCTGTGCTTTTTGGCAATTGGCTTTTTTCAGGAAATGGACCTGATCCTCTTGTTCCACTCCTTCAGCAATCACTTCGAGGCCAAGACTATGTGCAAGGTGAATGATCGTCGTCGTAATGGCGGAGTCTTTTTGATTAGATCCGATTTCCCTTACAAAAGATTGATCTATTTTCAAAATATCAATAGGAAACCTTTTTAAGTAATTAAGGGATGAGTAACCTGTCCCAAAGTCATCAACAGAAATAAACACACCCAATTCTTTTAGTTTCTTAAGTACTTTCAATGTTTGCTGGGTATCCTGCATGGCTCCTTCCGTAATTTCTATTTCAAGGCATGTTGCAGGGATATTATATTTCGCTATATAGCTTCTGATCGTATCAACTAAGTGTTCATGAAGAAATTGCTTTGGAGATATATTAATTGCAATTCGTACATTTTTATACTCCCTAACTCTCCAATTCTTTAACTGAAGACATACCTGCTCCAGCACCCACTCTCCAATTCCATGTATGAGTCCCGTTTCCTCTGCAAGCGGAATAAATTGTCCAGGCGATACAAAACCAAATTTACGATTATTCCAACGTATCAAAGCTTCAAAACTGTCAACATTTCCTGTCGAAAGATTTATCTGGGGTTGATAATGAATAAAGAGTTCTTCTTTTTCGATTGCTTTCCTTAGATGAGATTCCATAATGATATAGTTCGGAAAGCTTGATTCCATATGTGTCTGATAAAATCTGTAATGAGCCCTCCCCTTTTCCTTCACCTGAAATAGTGCCTGTGCAGCTCTTTGAATAAGTGTGTTGGCATCAAAACCATCTGCAGGGTATCTGCTGACCCCAATGGAAGGGCTGATATAGAATTCCTGCCCGTCTATCGTATAAGAACGATGAAACAACGCAAGTACCTCCGAAGCTTTTTTCTTCGTATCTTCCAAGCTGCTATTTTTCAACAAGTAGATAAACTCATCTCCACCTTGCCGGTAAAGCATACAATGGTCATCTGTTAAAGTCACCAGACGCTCGGTTATTTTTTTGAGAAAACGGTCTCCACCTTTTAACCCAAGGGTATCATTCACAAACTTAAATCGATCTAAATCCAAATACAATACAGCAAGCTCTTGTTCCTTATCTTCCATCGACTGAACGAACAAGGGAAGATGTTCATCTAAAGCTTTTCGGTTCCACATGCCTGTCAATTGATCATGCAGCGCCATATAGTGGATCATTTCATTCTGTTCATAAGAGATTGTATTATCCTTGACTATGATATAACAACCGTCACATTTCTCCTTTACCACTATCGGAACGGCTTTCAGGCTTGTGACTTTATCTTTTCGGTCATCGGTTTTCAACAAACAATCCTCCAGTGTAGCCGGCGTCCCGCTCAGGGCCCTGAGTAATGTCCGTTGAAGATCTTCCGCAATGGATGGGTGAAACAGATCATAAAACGAAGAGTTCACCAGTTGTTCCTTTTGAAAGCCGGTCAAAGTTCCACTGGCAATATTCGATTCTTTAATAACTCCATTTGAATCCAATATAAATATAGCGTCCAAATTATGTTCAATAATCGATTTATATCTGTTTTTGGCATTTGTAAGCCTTATTTTTTCCTTCATCAACGGAGTAACATCTCTAGTGATTGACACTACGTATTCTATTACTCCAGCATCATTCATTATTGGGGTCAAGATCGATTCATTGACCATCTGTTCCCCGCCGGGAATCCGAATGGTGTCCCGGAATATAATTTTTTCTTCATTTTCCACCAATTGAACATATTTTTCTTTCAGCCTTTCTGCAAGCTCTCCTGAAAGTACTTCATCCAGAAGCAGTCCCATATCTTCGTTATTTATTTCCGTGTTTTTACGGGCTGATTCATTTATATAAATATAACGAAAGGAGGGGCCATTTTCGACCTTCATTATAAAAATCATGTCGTTTATATATTCCAATACAACTTCTTGTAAGACATTGTCCAACTTATCAATATCATGGTTCTTATTCAGTGCCTGCATGAATTTCATCCTCATCGAGTGAACTTGGTTGATACTATTTTCCTGTTTACATTGTACTAATAATTGAAGGTTTTTCCCATATACATGTGCGAAAATTCAATATTAACTGTTTTTTTGTTGCTATTGACCCATTAATCAACTGTGCCTTTTCCTGAATCAGACAGGCTCAGAGTGATGTTCCCTTCCATACAATAAAAAGAATAGAGAGGAGGTTACTCATGTATCGACAGTCGTTCATTCCTCATAATTATTACCATTACCCGGCCATGAGAGGATACCGCGATCAGCGTTTCTTTCCCTTTTTTGGTCTCCCTTTTTTAGCAGGGGGTTTAGCGGGCCTTGCCATCAGCCCATTTTTATTCAACAGACCTTGCTGCGGGCCATATTATCCGCCGTACCCTCCATACCCGGCTTACGGACCATATGGCGGATCACCTTATGGAAATTCCCCTTCTCCGTACAATGTAACGGAAAATATCAATGTATATCCACGTTGAATCCTCCAGGCAAATAGAAGAAGATAAGTCTAATCGGCTCGCAATGTAAAAATATTATGTCATTAATATCCCGTTTCAAAAGAACTGATCAAACCACTTGATTCAGTTCTTTTTTTTTTGATTCAAGTAATATTAAAAAAGAATGAGCATTCTTTCCGTTTCAACATTAGTCGAAACTATCATTTTTCTAGTAATGAATTAATTTCGTGACCTTTCCAATGATATTAAAAGAATGTATAATAGTAGTGAATATAGCAGAAAGGAGCTAAAAAATTGAGGAATACTAGTAAAAGCACCCCTTCCTCCACATCTGTAAATACCCTCTCTCAAGCGATTTTCACTGTTAATCGACATGCGAAGACTGCTGGTAACCCAAAATACTTATATGCTTTAAAAAAACAGGCATTGATGAAGATGATCCGTGAAGGTAAAGCAAAAAAAGTAGGATTGCACTTCTCAAAGAACCCTAAGTTCAGTCAGCAGCAATCAGATGTCCTGATTAATTGTGGAGAGTATACATTCCACATACCTCCTACTAAAGAAGATTTCAAGCAATTGCCCCACCTGGGAAGTCTCGATCAATCTCAGAGAAATCCGAGATGTAAAATGGGACTTCAGCAGGGAAAGGGAATTTTAGAGGAATACACCGGAATGTCCGATTCAGATGATCATAATAAACAGGGAA
>NZ_JABMCR010000178.1 GCF_013179555.1 Bacillus haikouensis | reverse complement strand
CATGGCGATCGGCAGCAGCAGCGGTGTCAGGATGGTAATGGCCGCCGATGCATTGAGGAAGCATCCTGCGATGAAGAAAATGATGTTGAACATGAGCAGGATCAATAGCTTATTATCCGAAAAGCTTGTGACCAGCTGAGCCAGCTGCTGTGGAATCTGCTCTGCCGTCAGGAGCCATCCGAACAGGTTGGCTGCCGCAATGATGAACACAACCATCGCCGTCATTTTCCCTGCGCGCAGGAACGAATCCGGGATGTCTTTCCAGTCCATATCTTTATATATGAACTTATTTATAAAGAAGGCATAGGCAGCAGCTGCGGCCCCGGCTTCGGTCGGCGTGAAGATACCCCCGCGGATACCAAAGATGATGATAAACGGCAGGACGAGTGCAAGAGCGCCTTCGATAAACGTTCTTCTGAAGGAAGCAAACTCAAATTTGCCTGCTTCTTCTGAATACCCCTTCTTTCTAGTAATCCAATAATTCAGCATCATGATGGAAAGCCCGATAATGATACCAGGCACAATTCCTGCCGTGAACAAGTCACCGATTGAAACTCCTGCTGTAACCCCGTAAACAATCATGGGGATCGACGGCGGGATGACAACGGCAATGGTTCCGGCACTGGCCACCGTAGCGGCGGCAAATCCTTTATCGTATCCTTTCTGCTCCATCATCGGGATCATCATTTTACCTACAGCAGCGGTATCTGCGGCACCGGATCCTGAAATCCCGGCAAAGAACATGCTTGTCAGCGTGGATACCTGTGCAAGTCCTGCCCTGATCCACCCCACTGTCGCAAAGGCAAAGGCAGCAATCCTTTTCCCCATACTCCCCGACATCATGAACTCACCGGTCAGCATGAAGAACGGGATGGCCAGCAGCGGGAATGAATCAGTAGAGGTGATCAACCTTTGTGGAATGACTTCTAACGGAACATAGTAGATACTTGCCACAAATCCTGCCACCGATGCCCAGATCAGGGACATGGCAATCGGAACACCTATCAGCATCAATAGAAACAATACACCCAGAGCTACTATTGCAACGGTCACATCAATTCCCCCTCATTATCCTATATTGGTTTGCTGTTGCTGGACTTCTTCCACTTTCATGGCATCATCATCCTCCGCCTTGTTCTGATCCATATTGAACAGATTGGAAAGGCAGTGAATCAGACAGAAGAAAGAGCACACAAGAACTGCAGCATAGATGAGGGTCATATTGATTCCCATAGAGGGAGAGATTTGAAGTTTCGTAAATTGCAGTATCCTTCCGCCAAAGAAGATCAGGAATAGGAACAAAACAGCGTTCAATGATTCTACAAAGTAATTCAAATATTTTTTTGGTTTCTCAGATAAATAGTGATGTAAAAATTCCACCTGGGCATGGCCCTTCGCCTTATACACGATGCCAATCCCCAGGAATACAATCCACACGAACAAATAACGTATCAATTCTTCAGCCCATGTCAGGTTGAATACAGAGAAATCAATCATCGGAAACGTATTTTCAGCAAATTCGCTTTGAAGCACAAAACGTGAGAAGACCTGGTAGACGGTCGTGACAAATGCAATCATAAAAAATCCAATCAAGATTCCCCTGCTGACCCGGTCGACACGCTTACTCATCGCAGATATAAACTGTCTCATTTCAATCCCCCTTCTTATTCCCGTAAACGATCGATTTCTTCAAAGATTTCTTTCCCGATCGATTCTTCAAATTCCTTATAAACCGGTTCAACTGCTTTTCTGAAAGATTCTCTGTCCGGGTTTTCTTCGATTTCCACATCCGTCTTCTTTAAATCCTCAAGCAGCTTTTCTTCAGCTTCCATGGCCACCTGTCTTTCATAGTGGACGGATTCTTTCGCTGCATCATCGACTACTTGTTGGAGATCTTCGGGGAGGGTGTCATACGTTGTTTTACTCATAATAAAGACAGCGGCATCATAGTTGTGGGCGGTTAGAGATAAATATTTCTGCACTTCGTTGAATTTGTTCAAATAGATCTGCGCCAATGGATTTTCCTGACCATCGACCACATGCTGCTCTAAAGCAGTGTACAATTCCCCGAAAGGGATCGGGACCGGTGTCGAACCAAGCGCCTTGATAAATGAGATATAAGGAGGTGATTCCTGGACGCGAAGCTTCATGCTTGCAGCATCTTCACTTGTTTTGATCTGCTGTTTGTTGTTTGTCATATGCCTCCAGCCATTCTCCATATACCCCAGATTCACCAACCCTCTCGTTTCCAAATCGGATGCGATATCCTTGCCGATCTTGCCATCCAGGACCTTGAATGCATGCTCTCTGCTTTCAAATAAGTAAGGAAGATTCAAAAGGTTAAATTTTGGCGCGAAATTGGTGACGGGTGCAACCGATCCAATGTGAAAGTGAATCGAGCCTATTTGCGCTCCTTCAATCTGGTCGCGTCCATTGCCCAGCTGGCTGCTGGGATAAATGTCAATTTGCATTCGGCCGTTTGATTTCTCTTCCACCAGTTCCTTGAACTTCAAGGCTCCCTTATGATACGGATGGGTTTCCGTCTGCATATGGCCCAGCCTCAGTACATACTCAGCAGATCGTTCACTTCCTTTTGTTACGTTTGAGCAGCCGCTGATCAAGATCAGCATGGTGATTAACAGATAAGATAAGTACTTTTTCATCTAACACCCTCCTAATGTTCTGAAATCGTGTAAGCCCTTACATTTTCATGCGGGGTTATCTCTTAGGTGCTGCTTTCTTTATAAAAAAAAGCCGTGAACTCTCCTCTTTAACTGTTCAGGCTTGATTTTCCGGTCAATAAATGAATCATTTATGCTGGCAGAAAAGGATTTCTTACTATATTCTTTGATGAGTGTACGTTTTCCTTTCCGATTTTTATAAAGTGTCGATTGACACATCAGGTTCAGTCACCCAACCACTATTATTAGTTTATTTATAATTTTCTAAAAAATCAATACTTTTTCTACGAAATTTCAAAAATTTTCATTGAAGTATCGGTGCAAGCATGATTTAATTAACTTATATTGGTTGGGTCACTGTGCCAATTATCAGTATAGGGGGTTATCGATATGAGTCCGATAGGGGCTGCGAAGACAAAGGAAGAATCTATTCCGCTGGCATCTAAACAGAAACACAAATCATTAAGGGTTAAAAAAGGCTGGGTAAAGGGCGTACTTCTAACAGCTGTGCTTGCACTGGTCGCTGGAGTCATGGCCGGTTATCCATTCTTTTCCGTAATGGGGGTCATGATCATTTCCATCCTCCTCGGTATGAGCTGGAAGGGACTGATGGACGTTCCCCATGATGCAGCACCGGGTATCACGTTCAGCAGCAAATTCCTCCTGAGAGCAGGGATTATCCTCATGGGACTGCGGCTGAACATTGAACAAATCATCTCAGCCGGCTTTTCCATCGTCCTGATTGATGTCATTGTAATTATATTTACACTGGTTTTTATGCTTTATTTAGGGAAACTGCTCTCGATCGACCGTCACCTTTCGGCTTTAATAGCGGTAGGGACAGCTGTCTGCGGCGCAGCAGCCATCGTGGCGGTTGCACCTTTGATATCAGCCAAGAAAGAGCTGACAGCCATCTCTGTGGCGTTTATCGCTATCATGGGTACGATTGTCACCATTTTTTATACGTTCTTATATCCTGTACTTGGATTCACACCTCATGAATACGGGATATTGACAGGTGCCACACTCCATGAGCTTGCACACGTCATCGCTGCAGCTGCTCCCGGCGGGGACGTAAGCAGTGATACCGCCATTCTAGTTAAATTGGGACGGGTAGCCCTTCTCATTCCGGTCGCCATCATCCTTGGTCTTTTCTTTTCAAAAAGGGATAAGAATGCGCCAAGACCGAAGCGTTCGTTCAAAGATCTGCCGGTTCCATGGTTTATCTTCGGCTTTCTCTTGATGTGCCTGGTCAACACCGTGGGCTTCCTTCCTTCAGCATTCACACAGATGCTCATTGCCCTCAGCATTTTCCTTCTGTCCATGGCCATGGCAGGATTGGGGCTGAGCGTAAATTTCGCTGAATTCAGGAAGCTCAATTATAAAGTATTGATTACAGGAACTGCAGGCTCTTTTGCACTCATCCTGCTCGGATGGCTGCTCACTAAACTTTAAGGTTGGTATAGAGGTTGAGCCTCTAATCATGTTACACTGAACGTACGGACTATTTTTGCACAAGTTAAAAAACTTCTATCATTTATTGACACCATCTCTAATGGATGAATCGGGGCGATCGCAATGGAATTTAATCGAAAAGGCATATCTGAGCAGGTTGCAGACAGCATAAAGAAAAAAATACAAAACGGCGAATATAAGGTGGGGGATAAGATTCCCGGAGAAAGGGAAATGGGGATTGAACTTTCCGTCAGCAGGAACACTGTACGGGAAGCATATAAAATCCTGGAAGCCTACGGCTACATTACAGCAAAGCATGGTACGGGGGTTTTTGTCGCTTCTCCTGAACATCAAATTCAAAAGATGACCGAGGCGTTTTTCGTGTCCACCGATCATATGAATGATTTCTTTTCTGTACGTAAGATACTGGAAGAATGGACCGTCAAATGGTCGATCGAGAATTCAAGTGAAGAGCAGTTTCAAGAATTGGAACAAATCATTGATGAAGCCAACACCATATTGAAAAACCAGCAGATTGATTATATGCGTCTGGCTGACCTTGACCATAAGTTTCACCTTACATTGGCCAACAACTCGAATAACCTCGTCCTCATACGGATCATGAATTTCCTGATTGATTTACTGTCAGAATCACGGACAAAGTCCATTCAAATACCGGGCAGGGCGCTTCAATCTGTGGAGGAACATACGAAAATCCTCCAGGCCATGAAACAAAACAATATCAACCTTGCTCAAAAATATATGAAAGAACATATTGAAAGTGTCGAGACCTCCATCAAGGAAAATATCGACTCCCTTTAAAGGCATAATGAAAGCCGGCCCACTGGAGCCGGCTTTTCTCTATTGATTAAACAGTTTGTTCAGAAGACGAAGGTTCTGGAAACTCCATTCCATAGGTACCGGCTATCGATTTCAATTCATTGGCGACACTGTCTGAAAGTTGAATTCCTTTCTCTTCCCGCTTGTCCCTTTCTCTTTTCCTGCGCTCACCGGGATAGCGGATTTCATCATTCCCCGGTGCTTTTGGTACAGCTTTCATCTCACCCAGCAGGTTCTGAATGGAATCAAAGAACACCTGCAGATTCATGAACTTTTCAATATCCATCAGGATGAAGAAGTGGCCGACGTTGGCATTCTCCTTCTCGTGATCTTCATAGATGCTTTTCACATGCGGGCCAAATGCGGCACCTGTCATAAGCCCCGTAAGGATTTCAACGGCAAGCGCAAGAGCAGATCCCTTCGCTCCGCCCAGCGGAAGCACGGAGCCTCCTAACGCTGCAGCCGGATCTGAAGTCGGCTCTCCATTGGCATCGATCGCCCAGCCGTCCGGAATCGGATGACCCTGTTTTTCAGCGAGAATGATCTTGCCTCTCGCCACTATGCTCGTAGATAAATCAATGATGACAGGCTGATCATCCCCGGTTGGAAACCCAAAAGCCATTGGGTTTGTACCGAAAAAGGCTTCTTTCCCGCCCCAAGGTGCAATGCCCGGAGGAGAATTGGTAAACCCGATGCAGGCCAGGTTCTCCTCACACGCTAACTGACAAAAGTAGGATGCGGTGCCGAAGTGATTACTGTTCTTGACCGCAATGGCTGTCACACCGCTTTCTTTTGCCAATTCAATTCCCTTTTTGATCGCTTTATAGCTGACCACGTGGCCAAGTCCATTATCCCCGTCGACCACCAAAACAGACGGACTTTTCTCGTTCATCCCAACACTTGGATTGATCGTGATCCTTCCATCGCTGAAACGCTTTAGATAGATGGAAAGTCTGCTGATTCCATGACTGTCCACGCCTTCCAAATTCGCCCTCAGAAGGGAATCTGTCACGACTTCAGCGTTCTCCTTCATCATACCGGCATTCTCTAATACACCCTGGCAAAATTTTCGTAATTTCCCCTCAGAATAAGTATTCATGATATGCTCCTTTTCCTGTTTATTCATGTAAAAGCATGACTCCCCGCACTGGATGTGCAGGGAGTAAGTGATCAAGCGCTTCGATATAATTTTGTCATGACAAATTCTTTATGGCCTAACGCTTCAGCCGCGGTCAGGCGTCCGTTTGCGGTCCGGCAAATCATTTCCATCAGCTGATCCCCTGCTTCTTCAAGAGAAATCTGACGGGATAACAGCCCTTGAACATCGACATCAATGTGCTCACTCATTGTACCGGCGGTAATCGGATTGGCCGTGATTTTGACGACCGGCTCGATCGGATTCCCGATGATGTTTCCTTGCCCGGTCGGGAATAAGTGAAGAACCGCCCCGCCCGCTGCCATCAATGTAATGCATTCTGCAGCGGCAGAAGAAGTATCCATGAAGTAAAGGCCGTTACCGTTCGATGGAGCTTCAGCCGGTTCAAGTACACCTATTACTTCCTTTGTACCAGTCTTTGCAATATTTCCGAGTGCTTTCTCTTCAATGGTAGAAAGCCCCCCGGCAATATTCCCTTGTGTAGGCTGGGATCCCAGCAAATCAACACCTTTTGAGTCAATTTCACCAACATAGTCGTTATAGACAGCCATGAACTTCTCATGCAGTTCAGGAGTTGCCATGCGCTCGCGGACGAGATGCTCTCCGCCGGTGAGTTCGGATGTCTCTCCGAAGAAGACTGTGGCCCCGGCATCAACCAGGCGGTCAACTGCCTGTGCAACCGTAGGACATGATCCCAAGCCCGTTGTCGTATCGGACTCACCGCATTTGATACTGACCGTTAGATCCTTCAGTTCCACAGGTTCCTTTTGAAGCTCCGTTGCCCATTGGACATATTCCTTGGCCTTCCAGGAAGCTGCACGGATCGTTTCCAGATCACCATTTCCTTCAATGGAGAAGTAGGTAACAGGCTTTCCTGTTTCTGCTATGCCGTCAGCAATTTTCTTGGACCAGTTCTCTTCGATTCCAATGACGACAACCGCTGCCACATTCGGATTTGAGCCCGTCCCGATCATCGTTCTGAAATGCAGATCAAGGTCCGGCCCATATTGCAGACGGCCATATGCATGCGGGAGGGCAAGTGTTCCCTGCACTTGTCTTGCAACCGCTTCACAGGCTGCATTTGAAATATCATCTACTGGTAAAATAACCACGTGATTCCGAATTCCCACTTTTCCATTTTCTCTGCGATATCCATAAAGTTGTGTCATCCCTTACCACCTCGCCGTTTTAATATTGTGAGTATGAACGTATTCGCCGACTTCCCATTTCTCTGTTGTGATCCCGATCTGAACACCATATTTCAATACCGGTTTATCCTTCTCCAACGAAACCAGTGAAATTTTGTGCCCCAATGGAACATCGCCTTTTGAGATCACTTTCACTTCTGAATTGTCATCCATATTGATCCCAATGACCTTCTCCCCTGCTTCGATCGGAGTCGTCGCCACCCCGACATGATCCCCCTTATGATGGATCAAAAATTTGTGGGTACTTACAGCTTTTGCTTCCTGTGCACCCTTTTCAGTAACGACACCCGCTTGCCCATTTTGACTCATGAATGCTGCCTCCTTATTATTGGTTGAGTGACCCAACCACTTAATCTACCTTTATTAAACCACCTCTCAGACTATTAGTCAATGAGATTATTTAAATTTTCAGAATTATTTTTCGACAATTTACACAGTACACAAGGACTGTTCTCCTTTCAGTACTTTGCCGATTTCCTTTGCCACCAGAAAGGAAGTCCGAACCTGGGATTCTTCCGTCAAGCCGGCAATATGAGGTGTAAGGGTCGCCGTTTCACAATGAAGCAGCGGATGCGATTCCCGGACCGGCTCCTGTTCAAGCACGTCCAAATAGGCACCCGCTATCACTCTTGTTTGTAACGCTTCCGACAGGGCGATTTCATCAATGATCCCGCCGCGTGAAGTGTTGATGACATATGCTGAAGATTTCATGATGCTGAGCTGAGGTGACGAAAGAAGATGCTGCGTCGATGATGTTAGAGGAACATGAAGCGAGACATAATCAGCCTCTTCCAATAGTTGATGAAGTGTTGACTTAACCGTGACCCCGGTCTCCGAGACGATATGGTCATACTCCGTAATAAACGGATCGTAGCCGATCAGCTTCATACCAAAGGCATTCGCCCGTCTGGCTACACGATGAGAAATCTCCCCCAGTCCGATCAACCCTACTGTCTTCTGATATAGTTCGCCGCCGGTATACTTCTTTCGGTTCCAGCTTCCATTTCGAACGTCTGAATCTGCTAAATGAAGCGGCCTTGATGAGCTGAGGATAGCAGCCATTACATATTCCGCTACAGACGTAGCATTGGCATGCCGCGCAAACACCACCTTGATGTTCTTATCCTTCGCGTACTGTACATCGATATTATCAAGCCCCACTCCCAAACGCCCAACTGCTCTCAGCCTGGAACCGGCATCCAGAAATTCTGAGTCCACCCTTGTCTGATTCCTCACA
This sequence comes from Bacillus haikouensis, assembly GCF_013179555.1. Taxonomy (GTDB): domain Bacteria; phylum Bacillota; class Bacilli; order Bacillales; family Bacillaceae_B; genus Rossellomorea; species Rossellomorea haikouensis_A. Next base: position 472 of record NZ_JABMCR010000178.1, on the reverse strand, counting down.
ATGACTGCCTCATACCCCGGGAGAATCTCAAGCAGCCTCTCCCTGTCTGCCCAAAGAGTTTCATCATAATCCACTTCAAACCCCTGAGATTTCAGCTCTGCGATCCCTTCATCCCAAATCAATTCAGTAATTAATGCTTTCATATGGACCTTCCTCCTCTATCTGATGGTTAGGTCACCCAACCAGTTACTACCTTCATTTAACCATCTTCTTCGCGAATGGTCAATATAGTTTGAATATTCAATAATATAATTTTCGGAGAAGTAACCAGTCATTTCACTTACTAAAGATTTGACTGCCCTGCTTCAATAAATGAGTAAAAAAAGCTGAAGATCAGTTGTCTGATTTTCAGCTTTTGTCCCAGTTTATGGAATCAATCATACTTTACTCATTGAGGTAAACTGTCTGCTCCATTATCCGATAAAACTCCAGCTTCTTTTTCAATTCGTTTTTTTTACTGAAATTTTCTTTA
>NZ_JABMCR010000177.1 GCF_013179555.1 Bacillus haikouensis | reverse complement strand
GTCAGTGTTTCGACATAATGGGAGCCTGCCCATGGATCGATGACCTTGGTGATACCCGTTTCTTCTTGAAGATATAATTGGGTATTGCGGGCGATCCTTGCTGAGAAGTCAGTCGGCAGGGCAATCGCTTCATCCAAGGCGTTCGTATGGAGTGATTGAGTGTGCCCCATCGCTGCTGCATGGGCTTCCAGCAACGTCCGGGTCACGTTATTGAATGGATCCTGCTCAGTCAAACTCCAGCCTGAAGTTTGTGAATGTGTCCTGAGAGCCATTGATTTTGGATTTTCCGGCTCGAATGTATTCATCATTTTAGCCCAGATCCTTCTTGCCGCCCTCATTTTTGCCACTTCCATAAAGTAGTTCATACCTACAGCCCAGAAGAAAGAAAGGCGCGGGGCGAATGAATCAATACCGATTCCCGCTTTCAGTCCGGTCCTTACATATTCAAGTCCGTCAGCAAGTGTATAGGCAAGCTCGATATCAGCAGGTGCCCCGGCTTCCTGCATATGATAGCCCGAAATACTGATGCTGTTAAATTTCGGCATTTTCTTAGAAGTGTACTCAAAGATATCGGCAATGATTTTCATAGAAGTTTCAGGCGGGTAGATATACGTGTTCCTCACCATGTACTCTTTTAAAATATCATTCTGGATGGTACCAGACAGTTTATCGCGGGATACCCCTTGTTCCTCTGCGGTTACGATATAGAAAGCAAGGATAGGAAGTACCGCTCCATTCATGGTCATGGATACCGACATCTGGTCAAGCGGGATGCCATCGAACAGTATCTTCATATCCAGTATGGAATCGATGGCCACCCCTGCTTTCCCGACATCACCGACCACCCGCGGATGATCTGAATCGTATCCTCTGTGGGTGGCAAGGTCGAAAGCCACGGATAAACCCTTTTGTCCCATACTTAAATTTCTTCTGTAAAAAGCGTTACTTTCTTCTGCTGTTGAAAAGCCGGCATACTGTCTGACAGTCCATGGCCTGTTCACATACATAGTCGGATAAGGACCCCTCGTATAAGGAGCAAGTCCAGGCAAATCCCCGCGATGAGAAAGTGATTCCGTATCTTCATGGGTATATAGAGACTTAACCGTCAATTTCTCATTGGTTTCATATGTGCTGCCAGCCTCAGTTTCAACCTTGAAGCTTTCGTCTTTTCTATCTCCAAAAGGGTCTATTTCCTGCCAATTGGGCTTATTCCACATGATGCTCCTCCTCCCAGATGCTCAGTAAACCGTTCAATTTCACTAGCATGTCCTGTTTGAAATAGATACTGCCGTTCAACCCCTGTTTTTCCCATTCAGTCATTTTTCCGTTATCGAAATGACCGGCAATATCCACTTTTACCGCTGGATTCCAGTTCTTCACCAATTCAAGAATAAGAGGAAGAAATTCTTCATAATCTTCATCTCTTCCGCACACGACATAATAGGATAGGCTGGTTTCCTCGATGAAGCGCAGGATGTCTTCCTTACTAAAGCAACCCCTGCTTACACTGCTGTGGATCCCGCCAGTCGCTAGAAATCCGCTGACAAAATCCGCCCTGGCCTTAAATGATTTCAATTCTTTCAAACCGATGATACCTGCATTCGGTATAGTCCCTCTATCAGTCAAGTTTTGCGCATGCTTTCGCAACTGTTCGAAAGGAAGGGATAACCGACCCCCTCCTTCAGCATGTCCAGGCGGAAGTACATCTTCGAGATTTGCATATATATTGGTGCCGATCATGGATTGATTTCTGGTTGATAAGTCAGCCATTCTGCTTTCCTTTATTTCCATGACCTCTTCCCTGATCGCCCCGGATAGGAGCAGCTTCTGCAGCCCGCCACGTGAATCAATAGATTGGAAATGTGCCCACGTCTTTTTACCGACTTCATCAGTCAGCCACTCCAAATAATAAGAGCCGCCACCCGGATCGCTCACTTTGTTTAAGTGCGCCTCTTCCCCGAGGATATGCTGCATGTTACGGGCGACCCGTTCAGAGAACGGACTCGCTTCCCCCATTATCAGGTCAAAAGGATGGACTACAAGATAGTTGACGCCTGCAAGGATTGCAGAGAATGCTTCCCCGCCTGAACGGAGCATGTTTACATGGGAATCAAGCATGGATTTATTGAATCGTGATGTTTCCGCACTGATGGAAATTGACTTTCTGACCACATCTTCCCCGAGACCGTAGGCTGTGAGTATTTCCTGCCAAAGTTTCTTGAATGCTCTCAATTTTGCAATTTCCATAAAAAAGTGACTTCCCACTGAAAAATGAAAATGAATCTTTCGGGCGATTTTTTCCAGCAACCATCCATTTTCCAGCAATCGTTCGATGTACATCACCCCTTCACTCAAGGCATATGACAGGTCTTGAACAGCATGGGAACCCGATTCATGATACGGGACAGTGTTCACTACCAGGGTTTTAACATCCGGCATGCATCTGTCTGCTTTTTCAACCGAATCGAACCATTGTTTAAAGGGAATTTCATGTTGCCTAAACCCATATTCTGATAGTGGGTCGAAGCCAAAGATGCCATGAATGTTCCTAAGCGATGGATTTCCTTCTGCCAATACAGTCATTCGCTGAAGAAAAGAAAGGTTGTTTTTCTCGATATTAAAAAGCGGAAAAGCCTTAGAAATATTCAGTATGAATTGATCAAACTTTTCATCCGATTCAAGAGAATCAATAGAAAAAGACAGGCAATTCTGACCTCTGGAAAAGGCATCGTTTAATGCGGACGATAGCCCGTCCCATGACTTTCTTTTTACATTCTGAGCTATATACCAATCTTTGATCTCATTAAACTTCTCTTCAATATCGGGAATATAAGAAGCCACCCGGTCAAGTTCAGGCAGGTCTTCAGCCCGGTAAAGAGGTTTGAGGTCGATACCCTCATAAGTTTTCGTATGTAAGGAAGTGACACTTTTCCCTTTTAATGCTTTTTCTGCAGCCTTCTCCCAATCGTTTAAGGCAGGTGCAGGAAATGTGTGTTCTTTCATTTTACTTAATTTCATAATACCCCTCTTTCTCCCCACAGATTGTAATCGTTTACAAAATTAATCTACTCGAAACTATCCCTTTTATCCTGCTTCATAATGAAATGAGTGATGAAAATTCAAAATTTTTATTTAATACTATTTTAGTATATAAAAAAAAAGCGATATCTTCAATTACAGATTGTTCATTGGAGTGTGTCAGGTTAACATTTGCAGGCAGACATACAAAAAAGAAGAGCCGGCATGCCGGCTCTTCTCCCCTCTGAATCCATTATTTTTTCGTGTTGATATATAGCTTGCCTTCTGCCCGTTCAGTGGACACATTTCCAAACTCATCAGAGATTTTCACTTCGACCACTGCCCCAGGTGCTTTCACATTGGAAGTGGCTGTATAGTACCCCACATAATGACCTTCAGATGTTTCCATCATCGGAAGTTCAGTTGCGTTATTTAATTGCGCTCCCGCATTGGTCAGCGGCATATGGAGGACGAACGTTGCATCTAAACCAGGTTCACTGTCAAATTCGATTTTTACAGATTCACCTTTTTTCAGTTCCTTATCTTCACCCGGAAGAAGATTTTCAATATTGATATCGCCAAACTTAGCATAGACGGTTACCGTACTCTTCTTTTTATTTCCGGCTTTGTCTTTTGCAACGACATTAATGATATTCTCCCCTTCATTCAGAAGAAGTCGATGACTGAATTCCCCATCCTTTACAGAGGCTTTTTCACCGTTTACTTTTACCCAAGCCAAATGATCCTCCGCGATGGTTCCTTTGACCGTGATCGCCTCACGATTTGTTTTCAAGCCTTCTTCCGGAGAAGTGATTGCAAGATCCGGTTTCACTTGATCAAGGATAATCTTAACAGGTTCGGAAGCCCCCGTCATACCTTGCTCAGTTGCTGCTTTCGCTGTAATTGTATTCTCTCCTGAATTCAGATTAACATCTGCAGAAAATGTTCCCTCTTCATTCGTATCGGCAGTAGCCACTTCTTCTTCACCATTGTACAGGTGAACTGTGGTCGTAGGTGCTGATGTCCCTTCGACAGTGACCGTGTCGTTTTTCGTGTATGATCCGTCTTTTGGTGAAGTAATGGCTGGTGCAGTTACTTCGTAATTAACAGTAGCACGGATCATATAGTTCCCTTCATCTTCAGGGGCAGGAGACCATGCACCGCCAACAAATTGCCAGCTGCGCGCGGCATACTCACCGTCTTCATCTGTACCCAATCCAGGTGAATTAGGGTTTGGAGCCGATTGGATGTAGACCATATAGAAGTCTCCTTCGACCATTATTCCATGTTCACTTAAATCAACATGAGTCCATTCACCATTTCGGAGTGCAGTTGCATCAAATGGACCTGCAAGCTTCTTACCAGGAGCTCCGTCTGTTCCAGAAGCATCGTATACTTCCACTTGGAAATCTGTTCCGCCCGGCACCGGCCATTCAGTATCCCAGAAACGGAAGTGTCCGCCGGTTACCATTGCTGAATCATTGCCTTCCTCAAGTGACATTTTTACTGCCCATCCATTGCCCGCATCATAGAAGGCGCGTGCATTTTCTGCTGTTCCATCATCATATCCGATTTCACCAGGATAGCCGATGAATGGTTCTAACGAAACATCAGCAGTCACAACTTCCCCGCCTTCGATTGTCACACTCACTTCTTGGCTGTAGTAGAAAGGAGCAACGACTTTAATCGTGTATTCGCCTTCATACCCTTCGAGGTCGTATTCTCCATCAGCATTGGTTTCCACCGGTGTCACGACGGCATCTTCCATTAAGAAGACTGTCGCTCCTTCAACCGGTTCACCTGTAGCTTGATTCGTCACTACACCCGATACGTTTCCACGAGGAATCTCTTCCAGCGTAAAGTTCGCTGTGGATGTTGCATCTGCTTCCACAGTGACACTTTGTGTCTGCGATCTGAAGCCGTAGGTTGATGCTTGAAGGGTGTATTCACCTGCTGCATGGGTCATTTGGTAAGATCCGTCTGCAGGGTCCGTGTAAGCAGAACGTCCTGTCTCCAGCACTGTCACCTCAGCCTGTAACGGTAATAATACCGGTGCAGGTGCAGTTCCATCCGCAGGTGCTTCTTTCTTAACAGGCTTCATCATTTTAATTTTATTAGGGTTCACACTAGGTTTCTTGGAAACCGATGAAGAGCTGTCACTCTTCGACTTTAATCCTAACTGAGCTTTACCGGACGGCAGAATTGATTCTGCACTTAATTTGACATCATCCAGATACCATCCTTGTTTGACGACACTTCCATCTGTAGTCACATTGAATGATACATAGACACGCTGGCCTGCATAGGCACTTAAGTCAACTTCACCATCTGTCCAGCCGTCTGTCACATTGTTTACACGAAGAGCCTGCGTCCAGTTCTCTCCATCTGTGGAAACAAATACATGACCGTAATCATAGTTATTTTCTAGTTCATGCCATTGTTTGAACTGTAAGAAACTATTGCCTTCAGGCAGGTCGATCGGAGGCATCTGAAGCGACATGTTTGCACTGCTATCGTAGTTTCCATCCAGATTAGTAGCATACACTTTCTCTCCGGAAACTGCGCTGCCAGGACCTGTAGTTGGCGCACCCCACTCCCAGCTGTTCGCCTCACCATAGGAAGTCCAGCCTGCAGGAGATGACTCAAAATCCTGTTCATATCCTACTGTGATTCCAGGCAGTAAAGGAACCGTGTACGTGTCACTCTCAATTTCATTCCCGCCAAAGTCCAGCGCACTCCACTTGTAATTCACGCTGTCTCCCGTCAAATCTTCACCAGGAATGGCAGCTTTATATGAACCTTCCGTATAGTCGCCGGATGTTCTTTCAGCCTCCAGGGAAACCCATTCACCATCCGCGTTTTGATAGTCGAGAGATACACTCGTTACACTGACGTTATCACTTACATCCGCTTGAAGCGGTAAATTCATTTCTTTAAACGCTTCTTCTGGAGCGTCATGTGAAATGGCAGGGGCTTCCGAATCATCCCCTTCTTTCGATACATTTCCTTCAATCTTTCCGATACCGCTCATCACAGATGATACTGCATCAAATGCATTTACCAGTCCGTGCCCATAGCCATTATTAGGCGATTCAGGGAAGGTACCGTCCGTCAATGGGATGGCTGTTGATGTCAATATTTCCTCAATGTCATCTACAGTCAAATCCGCATTAACCTGTTTTAATAGTGCTGCAACTGCCGAAATGTGAGGACCGGCCATTGATGTACCATTCCATCCGCCTTCATAATTGCTTCCTGGCACGGAAGAACGGATGTTCACGCCCGGTGCTGAAATTTCAGGTTTCACTTCATCGTAAGGAGAAGGGCCCTGTAAAGAGAAGCCTGCAAGGTTATTACTGCTGTCAGTCGCTCCTGTAGCAAATGATTCAGGATAGTTTGCAGGTGTTGCAACTGAACCTGGTCCACCAGGATTGAATAAAGTTGTGTTACCGGCTGAGAATTCAGGGAAGATTTCTGCAGCTCTCCATGCAGTTACCATCTCACGGTACCATTCATCTAATCCCGGTCCGCCGCCCCATGAATTATTGACAACATCAGGAGCCATTTCTGGATGAGGATTTCCTTCCGCATCTTTAGGAGCAAGGATCCACTCTCCGGCTTCCAGTAGATCTGCATCTGTTCCTCCAGCAGCTGTGAATGCTTTAACCGCAATCCACTTCGCACCAGGAGCAACACCGATCTGATTACTTCCATCCGGCTCAGAACCGACCATCGTACCGGTTACGTGGGTTCCATGTCCCTGATCATCATAAGGGGTGCCCTGACCGGCAGTTGCATCAAACCAGTTAAATTCATTTTCCGGAGAATCCGGGTTTTGAGGATCATACCCTCTGTACTTCTCTTTTAATGCCGGGTGATTCCATTGAACACCGGTATCGATGGAGGCAACAACTGTCCCAGCACCGTCGATTCCCATGTCCCAAACAGCCGGAGCACCGATCTGCTCAAGGTTCCACTCGATTGAAGATGGAGTATTGTCCGCTTTTTCTGCCTTTTTGACATCCAGCGTTGCCGCAGATCCCTCTGCTTTAACCGGCTGGATGAGCTGGCGGGTTTCATTTGGTAGAATTTTCGCTACTTCAGGGAAATGAGCGATCTTTTCCATAACTTCCTTTGTACTTGTTACAGCCATGCCGTTAACGACATAATAGTCTTTTACATTTTTAACCGCACCACTCTTTTTTTGCTTGTTTAAGTATTTTTTCACTTCTGCTTGAGTTTCAAGTGCAGTGGCACGCAGCTCTGAAACAACCATATTCCGCTTTAGCAGCTTTTTATTATTTGCTGTAAGCTTTTGTTTCTCAGCCTTTTCAGCCGCTTTTTTCGCTACGCCCTTAGTGTCTACCTGCTCCTTGAACTTCACTAAGTATGTGACGTGCTTTTCTTTCTTGAATTGTTCCTGCAGTTTAGAGGTTACCTTCGCTTGTGGACTCACTTTTGCTGTATCATTTACTGATGTAGAAGATTTTTCCTTTGCCAGGCTTGGCATTGCTGAACTTGCAGCATTTGAGTTAAATGGAAACATTAGTGGAATGAACATTACCAGGGTCAATACGATTGAAAGCCACTTTCCTTTACTTCTTCCCCTCATTTAATTCCCTCCCGAATTTTGTGATGTTTCCTTTCGAGGCTCACCTCCCTGATGGTATTCACCTACTTGGAAAAATGTAGGTCTTACACCAAAGATAACCAACTGCAATTGTTAAATGTTGTAATATTTTGTCGTTTTTAATCTGAATTTTCAGAAAATGAACGAATGGTCGGATTCCTGCTTTATTTACTTAAGGATAAAAGTCACAACTATTCCATAACTCTGGGAATAATCTCGAATTTCAGGAGAAAAACAGGGGCAAAAAGACGGAGTGGCAAGATTGGTAAATTTTTAAAAATGAAAAAATAAGCATTTCAGAATGGAACCTAATATCCAACTAAATCTTGTACTCACTGAGACCTATTACAGATATTGGAATTCGGAAGATAATATTCTTTTGAGAATATTATGTTACATAATCCCGGAATTCAGTGTACCCTCACATGTTTTATAGGTAAAATAAACCATTTCAGTGAACATGAAAAGGGACTAACCACTCAGGTTAGTCCCTTTACGTAACGGATTGAACAGCTTACTAGTTGCAATCCTTCTATTAATACACAGAAGTGTTTTCCTTGGAAGTGTTCTCCAGATTTTCTTTAATACGCTGCAGGAATCTTCCGCAAACAAGGCCGTCAAGCACGCGATGATCAAGTGAAAGACAAAGATTAACCATATCGCGCACGGCAATCATACCATTATTCATGACAACCGGACGCTTGACGATCGATTCTACCTGGAGGATCGCTGCCTGAGGGTAGTTGATAATACCCATTGATTGGACAGAACCGAAAGACCCAGTATTATTCACTGTGAATGTTCCACCTTGCATATCTTCCGACTTCAACTTGCCGCTTCGTACTTTTCCTGCAAGATCCGTGATTTCACGAGCGATACCTTTGATTGTTTTTTCATCTGCATTTTTGATGACTGGCACGAATAATGCATCATCTGTTGCGACAGCTATCGAGATATTGATATCTTTCTTCTGGATGATCTTATCGCCTGCCCACATCGAGTTGATTTGCGGGAATTCTTTAAGGGCTTGTGAGACAGCTTTAACGAAGAAAGCGAAGAATGTTAAGTTAAAGCCTTCACGCTGTTTGAATTCTCCCTTGAGTGTATTCCTGTATTCCACAAGATTTGTAACATCTACTTCCATCATTGTCCAGGCGTGAGGTGCTTCGTGCTTGCTTCTTACCATATTGGAGGCGATCGCCTTGCGAATTCCTGTAACCGGTATTTCGATATCCCCCGGCATGACTGGTACATTTGGTGCAGGCGCTGCCTGCTTCTGAGCTGCAGCCGGCTGTGCTTGTTCTTTGACAGGCGCATCCTGAGGAGCAGGTGCTTCCGCTTGTTGTGCAGCAGATGCATCAGCTGCTTTAGGGATATTGCCGGACTCAATAATTTTCTTAAGATCTTTTCTTGTGATACGGCCGCCGTT
>NZ_JABMCR010000176.1 GCF_013179555.1 Bacillus haikouensis | reverse complement strand
TTTTCAGCTTTTGTCCCAGTTTATGGAATCAATCATACTTTACTCATTGAGGTAAACTGTCTGCTCCATTATCCGATAAAACTCCAGCTTCTTTTTCAATTCGTTTTTTTTACTGAAATTTTCTTTACACTATTCGCCTATATAAATTGCTCGAACTTTATTACCTTTTGCACCCAATACGACCACCAGATAATCATCTGCTCCTTGAAGCCTAAGTGTGAATTGAATTTTAGGATATGGCTAATACTCGTCCAATCGAAATTATTATTCCAATCATAGAATATAGAACGATAACTGTGAATGAAGGCAACCTAACGTAAAGCAAAATCAATCTAAAAACGAAAAATAGGTTTGAGTTTCTTACAAAGAAATAAAGTAGAAAGGGGAAAGATAAATGATGAGAAATTCAGAGAGAAGATTATTACCCAAACTTAGAAAAGGAAGCAGCTATCATTCAGATGAATTAGTTGTTGCTCCTGAAAGTTGTGATATTTTCCCATTCAAGTGTGATTGTCCTCCTGGACCCCCGGGAGAACAAGGGCCTCCTGGACCCCAAGGGGAGCAAGGGATTCCTGGACCCCAAGGGGGACAAGGACCTCCCGGACCCCCGGGAGAACAAGGACCTCCCGGACCCCAAGGGGAGCAAGGACCTCCTGGACCCCAAGGGGAACAAGGACCTCCTGGACCCCAAGGGGAACAAGGACCTCCTGGACCCCAAGGGGAACAAGGACCTCCTGGTGTGTTTTCACCCTCCTATGGCTCAGTATATAGTACAGATCAATTGACAATAAACAGCAATCAGAATGTACCTTTTAATTCAAATGGAGTGCTTAATGGTATTACTCATATTCCACCCTCAGATATTGTGACGGTTTCATTAAGTGGAGATTACTCCATCACTTTTTATGTATTAACGACTACTAATAATCCTTCCGCATCTCTCGCTTGTGCCTATGCTATTGCAGTAAATGGAACAGTTCAGCCTGAGAGCGTTGGACATGGAATACAGGCGGGAAACCAAAATATTGAACAATCATTGACTGGGAATATAATCCTCACTTTAACTGCTGGTGATCAAGTAGCCCTCAGAAATGTAGGTAATACAACAGATGTCCTCCCTAATTCACAAGATGGTGTACCAGTTATTAGTTCCTCATTACAATTAATCAAACTAAATCAATAGAATCTAAGCGGCAGTCTAATACAAGAACAAAGTTTATTCAATGAGCTTCCTTAAGTGGGCAGGACTATGTTACAAATAAAAATGCAATTATCTTAGAAAACATTTAAAACTACTTACTTCTGATAATGCTTAATGTGGTTTGTATCCTTTGAAACATGTTCACTAATACGATTTGTGAACATGTTTCTTTGATTTCAACTTTGTATTTCCCTCTGAACTCTTGCTTAGTTGTGTTCCATGTTCACCCTGCTCGAATGTTCTTCTTGCGATTGCAGAGATTACTAGTTTATCTTCAATTATTGCCCTGCTTAACACTCAGTAACTTGTTAAAAATACTTTCCCCTTCGTTCCTTTAGAAGATTCAACAACAGAAACAGCATCTTTTATATCCACCAAGTCAAACGTAGAATCTGCCATCATCAAGCGTAATTTTTTATCATCTATTAGCCTTATCAAACGAGTTAAGGTTTCCTGCCAATGATTGGCGGAGACATTACTATTCCAATTTCGCAAATGAAACATCGCAGCATGAACGTTTGCTTTATTTACAATATCTGCCCAATTCACTTGTATCCCTGATAAAAGACCAATCGTTAAGAAATTGCCATCGGGGTGCACACAAAAGGCCAAATCATTTCCGGATGGTCCTCCAACTGAATCTATAGCTGCATCCGCACCGTTTCCATTTGTTAATTCCATAACCGTTTCATAGAGTGGAGCAGTAGAAGTATCGATTACATACGACGCACCCAGATGAAGTAAGTCTTCTGTATATTTATTATTTCTCGTAACGGCAATCAATCGAAAACCTAAAATTTTTGATAATTGAGCAAAAATATGCCCAATGGCAGAACCACAAGCGTTCACCAATAACACATCATCGGGTTTTAATTTTAAGATTTCCGTGCACGTCACCCACGCTGTAACAGGATTTATATACATTTGTGATGCCGTGAAATCATCAATAGAGTCAGGGACAGGAACGGCAAACTCAGCTGATGTCTTTACATACTCCTGCCAGGTTCCCTCGCCGCGTAAAGGTAAAACACGTTTACCAATCAGATTTTTAGAAACGAAGGGACCTGCATCCTCTACAATGCCGACTCCTTCATAACCAGGAATAGCCGGTAACGAAATTCGATGGGAATATGCCCCTCTAATCGGAATTAAATCAGAAGGATTTATTGGCCGGGCAGCCATGCGGACAAGTACTTCATTCTCTTTTGGTGATTCTATGCTTCTATCTTCAACTTTCAACACATTTTCAGGACTGCCGAATTCGTAGAATTTAACACATTTCGCATTCAAAACAATAAAGTCTCCTCAATATAGATTTAGATTCATTTATATTAATACTTTACTTTGGAGTACATCTTTAAATCCTTATGTTCCCCTTTGTCAGCCTCGGAGCCTATTCAAACCCGTTTGCATCATAACATGCTTTCGTGAAAAAAAGACAAGAAGACATGCAACGATGATTTCGGCAAGAGGGAGTGCAAGCCAGATCCCGGCGATTCCGAAAACCTTTGGTAATAACCATAGCAGAATCAATAGAAACACGAAACTTCGTAAAATGATTATTGTCGTCGAGGTTCGGATTCTGCCGATCGATTGAAAATAGGTCATGTAAACCATATTAAAGCCCAGGAACACATACCCAATGAAAAATAGGCGAATTCCCTGAATGGCAAGCTCGCGAACACCTTCCGATTCTAAACCAAAAAGTGAAACCAGCCAAGGAGCTGCAACCAAGCCGGCGATAAAGAGAAACAACCCAAGAATGAATGAAACCTTCTCACCGATCTTCAGGCTCTCTTTGATGCGTCCCGTGTCCTTGGCACCATGATAGTAACTGATCATCGGCTGCAGAGCCGACTCGATTCCGAAGAATGACAGGAACATAAAGCCGTGCAAATAGTTGACGACTGAGAAAGCAGCAACTCCCTCCGTTCCAAGTAAGCCAACGATCGTCAGGTTGTAACCAGCTACAAAAACAAGCATCCCTGCTTCGGCCAGGAAACTTGGAAACCCAATCAAGAAAATGCTTCCGAGCAGTCTCCATGACCACTTGAACATCAGCTTGCGCAAGGTCGTATTTTTCTTGAAAAAATGCAGCAAGAGAACGAGGAAACCAATGAAGCTCGCAAGTACAGTGGCAAGAGCGGCTCCCAGAACACCTAACTCCAAGGTGAAAATCATATAATAGTTTAAGCCAATATTGACGATTGCCGTTACACCAAGAGCGATCATCGCTAGAGTTGGACTGCCATCATTGCGGACAAAGATACTTAGCAGCTGCTGGACTGCGATCAGCCACCCAAACAGGAACAATATCGTCAAATAATCTATTGTATAGGAAAGCGTATCAGCATTTGCGCCGAGTAAATACGCAACCTTTTCAACATTAACGTAACCGATGACTCCAATGACCACTAACGGCACCAATAAACTGGCTGTGGCCAGCGAGAATACACTCCTTGCTTTATCCGGTTCCCTTTCTCCAATATGAACCGAATAGATCGTTCCCCCGCCTATTCCTACCCACAGTGAAATCGAGAAGATCAGCGAGAACAATGGCATGGCAAGATTTACAGCAGCAAGTCCTTCCGCCCCGACTCCCTGACCAACAAACACACCATCTATTAGTATATTAGCTGACATCAGCATCATTCCCAGTAAAGAGGGAAAAAAGTAGTTGATAAAGACCTTTTTAACTGGTTGATGTTTTAAAATTTCATGAGATTCGTTCATTTATGTCAATCCTCCTGTAACTTCATACAAGAGGAAGTATAAACCTTAAAGTAACTTGAAGGTCAACCGATTTCTTCGACTGGAATCTGTATCCAGGTCACATAACCATTTTCGTCTTGAATAACGGACTCATCCAGCATCAATATCTCTATAGGAGCTCCCGCCATACGATAGTTATGTTGATGAAGCCGATCTAATAGAGTAAGATATGTCTCTTTAGGCGTTTCATATGGACCGCAGCGCGGATAGCAGGCATACATCCCCGACTCCAAATAAGAGACAGGCAGATCTTTCTTTTCATGATGAAGCAGTTCAAACAGAGCTTGATGTTTGACAGGCCCTTCCTTATTGAGACTCTCCACATCGACGGTTGCCCCAAAATCACCTGTGAAAAAACCTTCATAACTAATCCCGGATAACACGAGTTCCTCAAGATCCTTTACATACAGTGCCTCTGACTCTTCCATTAAATCAATTGGTGAGTCATTGTAAAGATAAGAAATTGCCCGTACCGGAAACCAGCGAAATATCAGTGAAGGGTTATCACGAAGCGAAAGTCCTTCTTCGATCGTATTTATTTTATTTTTAATTTTTCCGGCAACAAACTTCAAACTTTCAATTTCTTTCTCCACAGCATCCAGCCTCTTTTCAAGCAGTTCCTTCGTATTGTCAGGAGTACGCTGACTCAAGTGCTGCTGAATCTCTTTAATGGAAAAACCGTGATTCTTAAGGAAAATAATCGTCTCGAGTACAGTAAACTGTTCTACGGTGTAATAGCGATACCTGCTTTCAGGGTCAGTATATTTAGGTTTGAAAATACCGATCTCATCATAGTAACGAAGTGTAGAGGATGATAATTGGAATAGTTTTGCTACTTCCCCAACACGAAACCGCTGTTTCATACTGCATCTCCTTTCAAATTCCGGATATGTTGGCTTTTTAAGTTTACTTGAATAGGCTATCTTGTACAAACCTGCTTAAATAAAACGATTACTCCCGTTCAACAACGGTTCTGATGAAGAAACAATTAAATACTTTAGAGATATTTAATATCTATAATTAGACAAAAGAAAATAATTGACTGTTACGTCTTTTGTGCAACAAGCATGTATAGGGATTCAGCCGGGAAAAATTTCTCTGTTACTTTGAATCCTGCTTCAGTCATTTCCCGCTCCATTCCTTCCAAGGTAATTCTTGGTGCTTTCTTGGAATGTCCTTTTGGTTCAAGTTCCAGACAAATGAAACAGCCTTCTTTTTTCAGTACATGTTTCATTTGTTGCAGCAGCGGTGCCAGCGGCTGGATTTCATGCAGTACGAGAGAAGCAATGATGATATCGATAGAGCCATCAGGTAATGGAAGTGACTCCATGCTTCCATGCACCGGGATAATATTCGTGAGCTGTGCTTCCAGGGCTTTCTCATTTATTATTTCCAGCATTGCAGCGTCGATATCCAGGGCGTATACGCTGCCCTTGATCCTTTTTGCAGCAGGGATGGAAAAATAGCCGGTACCTGCGCCAAAATCCAACATACAGTCCGTTTCTTTTAAAGGAATCATGTTCAGCAGCTGTTCCGGGGAGAATTCTTTTCTTCGTTCGGGACTTTCTAAATACGATACTTTTCCTTTGCCGTGCTTGCCATGCGGGTGTTTCATATAGATTCCCCTTTCTTACGATGCTGATTCTCCTGGCTGAATTTTTCTTCTATCAGTGCTGCGTTCACAGCCAAGGCAGCCATACTGCCTTCCCCTGCCGCTATAATTAATTGAGAAGGACCGGCAATTCGCGTATCTCCGCACGCAAACACCCCTTCTATATTCGTGCGCTGCCAGCTGTCCGTTTCAATCCCGCCCTGCTCGTTTACTGTGTATTCAAGTGATGAATCAAAAGAAGCTGCCTGTTTCCATTCCGCAGCGATAAACCCTCCTTCACGGTACACTTCTGTTTCATCTTCAAGCTGGATTTTTTCCAGCAGTCCCTCTTCGCCAATGAAAGAGGCAATCTTCTTTTCATTTATACGGATGCCTTTGCTTTTGAGCAATTCCTGCTCTTCAAGCGGAAGAACTTTACTGCCGTTGGTAAAAACAATTAAATCGTTCGTCCAGTTTGACACCACTTTCGCCATATGAAATGCCTTGTGATCATCTGCGATCACTGCAAGCGGCCGATCTCTTAATTCCCAGCCATCACAGAAAGGACAGCTGAACAGGCTCTTGCCATAGAACTCTTTGACCCGAGGGATCTCCGGAAGAACTTCCTTAAAGCCGGTGGCGAGGATGATGTTTTTCGCAGTGAATACTTCCCCATTTTCTGTCGCTACCTGGAACAAGCCGGAATCTTTCGTTAGTCGATGCACCCGTTGCTTTTTGATCTTCACGTCCGGGTACCTGCTTAATTCTTCCTGGGCAATTCTTTTGAATTCCTGCGGATCTATACCGTCCCTTGTGATAAACCCGTGGGACTCGGAAGTCACCGCATTTCTCGGTTTGTTGTCATCAAACAGGATCGTTCTGCGTCTTGATCTTCCAAGTACTAAAGCCGCATTCAGCCCAGCCGGTCCTCCTCCAATCACAGCACAGTCTATTATCATTTTGTCCACTCCTTTTAATTTTTTTCTTCTGTCTGTTGGATTCCTGCCTCTTTAGCGATATCGATTAAAAGCTTTGATTCCAGTTCATCTTTCATATTTTCCTCTGCCTGCCTCATGACGTTCTCAATCAAACAGCCTTCATGATGAATGGAGCAGTCGAATAAGCTGGTATCTCCTTCAATCGCATGAATAACATCCAAGAAAGATATTTCATGTTTTGTTCTTGAGACTTTATAGCCTCCCTTTGCGCCTGGCGTTGACTCGATCAAACTTGCTTTCGTCAGTTTGGTTAATATCTTAGAAAGGTATGTCGGGGAAAGTTGCTGCATTTCAGCTAATTCCTTCACTCCCACCGAGCTCCCCGCACGCTGCACCATTAAATGGACCATCGTATGCAGAGCGTAATTTGTCGCATTTGAATATCTCATACTCCGCCTCCTTGTTTAAAAAAGATATTAAAGACTCTTGATGTCTATAATATAGATAAGCTTATCACTGAACGTGAAGGAAATCAACTTGGTGGTTTTTAAACTTCGACTTAACTGGTACATTAACCGAAAAAAGAAAAAGCTGGAGAAATCATACCTAAAGACGAACATTTTCAGTGTTGACTCTAAATACCGCTAATGATTTCCGTGCAAGACTTCGCTTTCCGCGGGCGGGCGGTAAGCCTCTCGTCGCATACGCTCCTGTGGGGTCTCACCTGTCTCGCTTTTCCCTCAGGAGTCTGCGTCTTGCACTCCAATCAACCGCTGGAAAGAGCTAAAAACGTATGTATATTGAACAAAATAAAAACTTTTGTCCCAGCCTATTCATTTATTTAGTCAGTCGGGTGAATTTGCAGTTCACCCATAGATTGAAAAAAATTATACATGAGAACCAGCCCGATGCTTAATAAAAACAGGGCTAAAACAGCTTCCACTGCCCTTCGGAGATAACTTCGACCTCTCCGTCAATCACTTTGATGGCGGTTTGATCATCAATCGCATACGCCTGCCCCTGCATTCCGGCAGCCCATTTCTCTGCAGCAGCCATGGTGTTATGCGGCAGCATCTCGTGTTCCAAGTGGGGAAAAATTGAAAAATCGACCATGTTCAGCGTGTCATCGCCACCGCCTGGTGGAGTCCAGCCAACGAAGAATTCACCAATGTTAGGTGCCATCACCATGCTTCCGGCGCTCATTCCCACATAGACTGATTTCAGGGACGGCAAGAGGTCTGCCAGTCCGGATTGCTGCATCCAGTGACTCAAGTAGAGGGCATCGCCGCCCGCCGCCAGCAGGACGTCCGTCTCCTGGACCAGAGGCACCCACCGGTCTTTGTCGATACTTGGCAGCGCTGTGAGCTCCAGCACACCAACTGACTTCCAGCCCAGATTGACCATGGGATTCTCGGAATTGCCGCTGATGAACTCCCATGTTTTGACGCCGGGGCCGACCCAGGGGTGTCCGTACATCGCGGTGGGGATGCAGAGGGCACTGGAGTCGGCGATCGGCTTGTCCAGCATGTCAACCAACGTGTCGTGTATTCTTTTGTTATTAATGCCTGCAGATGTGAGTAGAAATTTCATAACTTCAACTCCTTGTCGTTGTGTGGTTTTACCAAATCTTCAAGACTGCAATCCTTTGATATTACTAACTATATATAAACGAATCCCTTAATCTCTCTAGACGTTCCTCATCCTTTGACCCGCCCGTTCTGAACAAAAGAAAAAGCTAGAGATCAGCTGCCGTACCTTCAGCCTTTAGCACCCGTTTGCAGAAAATGAGAATGTTTCATTTAGAGGCTATGGTATATGACTTTATTTCCTTTACCTTTCCAGACCTTGCAGTATTGCTAAACATATATACATCGCAGAAATCAATTTTTGTACCATTTGCGAATGACATTACACCATTTATTGAAGCGAATTTCCCATGAGTGATCACTTGGTAAATTTCAAGGCAATCAATGAGGTTTTTATGATCATTCTGCAATGTAGTAATGAATGAACATTTACCTTCTATTTTTTTATTATCTTTTAATTGATACCATATAATAGATTCATCTGCATATTCGTTTAAGATTTCATATTGCTGCTTTACCATAGCTGCTGTAAATTCAATGACTATTTGTTTCCTTGGAGCATTGTCACATCCCTTTGGAATGATAAGCTTCATTTCATTTGGGGAACTGTTCACTTCATTCAACCTCCTAAAAGACCCCATTATATTACGTATACTTTACTTGAAAGAAATAAGCAAGACAATAGTATAAAAAGGCTCCTTCTTTCCCAACGAAGCCCGATACAAGAATAAAGAGCCTCAGACCCAGCTAAAGTGTACCCTTTGTAAAGGACATTTTAAAAAAGCCTAAGCTACTTCTAAAAGATGATCTCTGTATTGAACAGGGGTCATCTTTTTTCGATTCCATTGATATCTATGGCGGTTATAGTAAGTAATGTATTGCTTAATTTCCTTTTGTACATCCTCTAATGTCAGGCAGGATTTAACAGAGGTTTCATCTTTCAGGTGTCCAAAGAATGATTCAATGGGGGCATTATCCCAACAGTTGCCCCTTCGGGACATTGATTGACGGATTCCAAGTTTTTTAACCATTTTTTGAAATTGGGGA
>NZ_JABMCR010000175.1 GCF_013179555.1 Bacillus haikouensis | reverse complement strand
GAGCAATTGATTATACAATCAATCCCGTTCAAGCGGCTGAAACATTAGCCCAATACAAGGAAATAACAACTATTTTGACTTCTGGTGGAAATGGTGAACTTTCTAGCCGCATGCAAACCATTCAGCAAATGAAAACAGCATGTAAGAATGCTTCAATTTTGGTTGGAAGTGGGTTGAATTCAAGCAATATTCGTTCTGTTCATTCGACAGTAAAAACAGGATATTATCATTTTGGTACAGCTGTGCGAAAAAATCATAGTCCGATCGAAGGAATTCATCTCGAAAAAGCGAAAGAAATTGTTCAACTATTAAAAGTGAAGAGAGAAGATCAATAAGAAAATTAGTCCAGCATGTGATGCAGGGGGGCCGCTTAGTAACAAAAATGTGAAAAGCAGGACAAGAATAAGACATGGAAGCAGACATTCATGCATTTCCTTTAAAAGAACAAAGAGGTTGGGACAAAAAGTAATTATCCACGGCATAAAGACGAACAATTTCTGTGTATGTTCTTAATACCGCTAATGATTTCCGTGCAAGACTTCGCTTTCCGCGGGAGTCTTCGTCTTGCACTCCAATCAACCGCTGGAAAGAGTTAAAATCTGAATGTATATTGAACAATATAAAAACCCGAACTAATTTGCCTGTAAGAAGGCAATTTAGTTTGGGTTTTACTTAGACTACAATACTTTTGTCTCAGCCTCTTTTCATATACTTTTTCATCAAGTGGCACAGGTAATTTGTTAGAGTCATACTTAAGCTATGTATAACACATCCGAGTTGTCTCGAGCGACATTAAACCAATAAACACAATGCGGAGAAAATAGATTACCTCGTAAAAGCTGAAGTTCGGACAGACCTTCAGCTTTTTTTATACGATAATGGGGAAAGTAATGAATTTATTGCAACCATATTCAATCGGCAATCGTCTTACTCTTAAAGAGCAAATCAGTATAGGGGTCGAGAAACACTTGGCAAAGGGGAGATAAGCTATTTATACAGTTAGTTTAGTTATAATTGGCTTTGCTTTGGCAGTCACTTTTTTAGATTCTTCAAAAGTAACATCTTTTTTTAATGTCAGATTCTTATTGGTTCTTACGATTTTATCGGCTGTCATTTGGGTGATCAGTTTCGCAGTCGGAGGATGGAGTGGGATAAGCGTTACTAACAGTGCATTATCCTTGCTCATTGTGGCATTGTCAGGTTTGATATCATCTTTTGTTATAAATCTGCTTAATCATAACGAATAAATCGGCAGTTATTCTGAGTTATTTACTTATAAGGCGGTGGTGTTTTGGAAGCGTTATTCTTTAGCATAATCGTATTCGTTTTAGGAATATCGAACTTTATTGTATTTAAGGTGTCTGGAAAGAATAAAAAGAAAAGAATTTTATCAGGGGCAGTCTGTATCTTATTAACTCCTGTCATTTTCTTTATCACTGCAGTTTCAATAAGTCCCTTTGACCCATATGGTTTTGGTACGGGTATTATTTCTGTTCTATATTCTGCATTGTTTTTTATAAACGGCATTGTCATACTTATTATTGGTTTAATCACAAAAAGGTAAGGTAGATTGTTCAGGTCGTGAAATGGAAAATGAGACAATGCAAAAAAAGCGTGGATACCCAAGTGGATCACGCTTTAATGTTGTCCTTATTCTTGAAATAGCAATGGCAATAATAAAGAATAAAGCTTTGGAATGTAACGAATGCAGGGGTGGTATCTGAGATGGAAGGTATAACAATTTTAATTGCTGAAGATGAAAAAGAAATTGCTGATTTAATAGCCATTCATTTAGAAAAAGAGGGTTACCATGTTATCAAAGTGCTGGATGGACAGGAAGCTCTTCATGTCATTCAAACCCAATCTGTTGATTTGCTCATCCTGGATATTATGATGCCGAGAATAGATGGACATGAAGTTACCCGCCAGGTTCGGGAACAGCATAATATGCCTATCATATTTGTGAGTGCTAAATCATCTGATTTTGATAAGGTGCAGGGTCTGGTAATCGGTGCTGATGATTATATCACGAAACCATTTACTCCTATTGAGTTAGTCGCTCGTGTAAATGCTCAGCTCAGACGATATTTGAATTTTAACAATGTAAAGAAAGAGAATGAATCGATCCTTGAGTATGGTGGATTACAAATATCCCGGTCACAGCGAGCTGTAGAATTATACGGAAATAATATAGAATTAACCCCTAAAGAATTTGATATTTTGTATTTGTTGGCCAGTCACCCCAAGAAGGTATACAGTGTCGAGGATATTTTCCAGAAGGTTTGGGGTGAAGCTTATTTTGAAAGTGGGAATACAGTCATGGTGCATATAAGGACTTTGCGAAAAAAATTAGAAAATGATTCTCAAAAACATAAGTGGATAAAGACTGTTTGGGGTGTTGGATATGCATTCCAACATTAATTTCTTACAAAACTTCCGGGCGAAGATGGTGCTGTTATTTGGATTAAGCATGTTCCTGTCTGGAATGATAACGTTCATCATTTTTAAGGGACTTCAATTTTATTATCATACATTTGTCGATTATGGCGATAAACTGACTATTTATCGTCAACTTATGAGAAGTATTGGTGATATTAACTTCTTCTTATTATTTTTCATTCCGCTTTCTTTCTTGTTTTTCTATTTACTTACAAACCGTTATTCGGTTTACTTTAACCAAATTTCAGCTGGTATCCACTATCTCGCACAGGGAGACTTCTCCCATACGGTGAAAATAACGTCTAAAGATGAATTTGAACGTATCGCACAGGATATCAATCAGGCAAGCGAAAACTTGAAAGACGCAATAGAAAGAGGAGATTTTTCAGAAAGCAGTAAGGACCAGTTGATTGTAAACCTGGCTCATGATTTACGTACACCCTTGACGTCTGTTCTGGGGTATATCGATTTACTTCTTAAAGAAGAGAAACTGACTGATGAGCAGGTTAACCATTATTTAAGGATCGCCCAAACGAAATCGCAGCGTTTAGAAAAACTTATTGATGAATTATTTGAAATCACAAGAATGAACTATGGGATGCTGCCGTTAAATAAAAGACATATTGATTTATCCGACCTTCTTCACCAATTAAAGGAAGAGTTGTATCCGATCTTTGAAAAAAATCATTTAACCGTACGAATGAATATGCCTTCCGATATGCCCATTACAGGAGACGGAGAGTTGTTAGCCCGCGTGTTTGAAAATCTTTTGACGAATGCCAGCCGTTATGGAGCTGATGGTCATTTTATAGATATTAACGGGTTTGCAGAACCCGGGGAAGCAGCGATTATCCAGATAGTGAATTATGGAAATACCATTCCTGAAGATGACCTGCCTCATCTCTTTGATCTGTTTTATACAGGTGATAAAGCCAGAGTGGAACATGAAGGTACCGGCCTTGGATTATTTATAGCCAAGAATATTGTAGAGAGGCATGAAGGAACGATTACTGCGGAAAGCAGTTTGGCGCAGACTTTATTCGAAGTCCGCTTACCGGCAGAAAGGTCAAAATAGAGCAGCCATTTCGTTAAGACTTAAGAAAAATTTAAAGTTTTCCCCACTCTTTTTTTAAATTATTTGTCCTATTCTTTATGAAGTAAGAAGAAGGAGGACAAACCAATGAAAAAGTGGGGAATTTTAATTTTTGTTTTAGTACTTATTTGCATTGCTGTTGTTAATAAGGAAGATTTCTTTCAAAAAGACGTAGATATTATAGAAAATGACCAAAATGAAATTGATAAGAAAACAGCTGAAAGTCAGAAGATAGAGGTTACAGAAGAGCAACTCTTTAAAGGAGATTTAATCCTGGTTAACAATCATTATCCTGTTAAACGGGAGGGTGTTAAATCGGACATTGTGAACGTATTCAGGCATAAAGATCTGACAAAAGGATATGGATTAGCAGATAACAATATAAAATTGTCAGAGGAAGTTGCTCATGAGTTCTCGAAGATGATCAATGCCGCTAAACAAGATGGTGTGGATCATTTTATCATCAATAGCGGGTTTCGGGGCTTCGATGAGCAGAGTTCCCTTTTCCTGGAGATGGGTGAAGATTATGCATTGCCGGCAGGGTACAGTGAACATAACTTGGGGTTGTCACTTGATGTAGGTTCAACGGAAGATGATATGTATGAAGCTCCTGAAGGGGAGTGGATTGAAAAAAATGCTTGGAAATACGGATTTATTTTACGTTATCCAAAGGATAAAACAGAAGTGACCGGGATTCAATATGAACCCTGGCATATTCGATATGTCGGTCTGCCGCACAGTGCAATTATGGAAGAGAAGAATTTCGCTTTGGAGGAATATTTAAATTATCTTAAAAAAGAAAAAAGTATTTCTGCTGAATATGAAGATAGGATGTATACAATCACTTATTACCCTGTTACGGAAATCAGAACAATTGATGTTCCAAAAAACGGTGATTATAAGATATCAGGCAACAACATGGATGGAGTCATCGTGACGAAGCTGGATAATCTTTAATAATAATCCTAAAATATGGTATGTTTTTATAAAAGAACTGTAAAGTAATCTGGGATAATACGAGTTTGACCTTCAATTATCCCCCCGTTAGGATTCTGGAGATTTCTCACCTCCCTTCATGGCGGGAAAGATTTACCAAAAGCACATGTAAGCCAGTCTAATTTTGAAAAGGAGGAGATTGTATTGTTATCAGCTCTGTTTCAAATGGTCGTTATTCAATTGATTCTGCCTCTCAGTTTTATCCTGATGGTATGGAGAGGAAGGGATAACAGTAAGGTTGAATGGATAATCAAGTTGTCAGCTGCTGTTATGATTGTGGGTTGGGTATTTCAGACGGGCAGGTGGGACTGGGTTGGATATTACATACGATACGTATTCATTTTGCTTTTGCTGGTCAGCATTTTCGTTTCCTGGAAACGAGTAAAACAGTTACCCATTATGATTAAATCGACTTCAACACAAGTGATGAACATGGGAATCAATGCCTTACTTGCTATTGTTTTTGGTTTTTATAACGGGAGTGCTTTAAGTGGATATTCTACAGATATACAAGAAATTGAACTAACTTTCCCATTAAAGAATGGAACATACTATGTTGGACAAGGCGGAAGCCACACTCAGCTTAACTACCATAATGCTTACGAGCCTCAACAGTTTGCTCTGGATATTGTGAAGTTAAATAAATTTGGCATAAGAGCAAATGGTTTTTACCCGAAAGACCTCGATCGATACGCCATTGATGGAGATCGTCTATATAGTCCGTGTGACGGAGAAGTGATTGAGGCGAGGAGTCATCTGTCTGACATGAAGCCCCCGGAAATGGATTCTAAGCGCCCTGAAGGGAATTATGTTGCCATATCCTGTGATGAGAATGACGCAGTTGTTTATATCGCACATATGCAACAAGACAGTGTAAAAGTAGTAGAGGGTGACCGGGTCAGGGAGTTGGACTCCATTGGCCGTGTCGGCAATACGGGAAACACCTCTGAGCCTCATTTGCATATACATGCCGAAAAAAATGGGGTTGGTATTCCGATTGAATTTGAAGGTGATTTTTTAATTAGGAACAATTTGATAACTAGATGATGTAGCTGATTGCAGTCATACGGGGATAACTCAAAACGAAACGAGGAATTTTCAGAAAAAACTTGTTGGGGGGCATATCGTGACAAAATAGGAAGCTCTTGAGAAGCTGATCCTGGTATGTGCTGATGAAAGAGATTGCTGACCATGCAGTAAAAGATACCAGCGGAGAGTTTAAGTGGTTTACAGTCGGTTATGTGAAACAAGGATGCCGGCTGATTATCCGCCGGGACCCTTTCTTGTGAAAAATGAATCTTTTTAACTGCTATTTTCGAAATACAATAAATACATATGACAAATAGCATGATTATTCCTTATGATTCGCGAGGGAAACTAAGTGAAAATAATAAAAATGAGAGAATAATCCCAGGTCTAATGGAGTGAAATTTTTATATTGTTTCAACCATTAAAATTAGTTTACAATTATTCAATCTTTTTCCCTATTTCTCTTTACATCTTCCTATTATTCTTATTTTGTTAACTAGATAACGTGGGGAAAGGAAGATGAGTAAAATGAAGAAGAAGATTGCAGGAATGACGGTTGCTGGAGCAGTAGCTTTGGGCTCTCTGGGATTTACCGGAAACAATGAACCGATTGATGCAAAAGCAAAGAAGAAGGAACCGGAAAATGTCATCATGCTTGTGATGGACGGGACGAGTGCCGGAGCTACGTCACTGGCAAGATGGTACAAAGGTGAGGACCTTGCTATGGATGAAATCATGGCCGGCGGCGTCCGCACTTATTCCGCTGAATCAGCCATTACGGACTCCGCGCCTGCAGCTACAGCATTGGCTACTGGACAAAAATCCAACGATAAATTTGTCGGAGTCCTGCCGGAAGTGGTCAATTCTCCTGGCGTTGATAAGTTAGAGGGCGAAGATGCGCACAGGCCGGTTGCCAATGTGCTTGAAGGGGCACAGGAGCATGGGAAGGCGACAGGAATCATTTCAACTTCTGAAATCCAGCATGCTACTCCAGCAGGATTCTCTTCTCACGTTACTCATCGCAGCAATTATGGCGATATTGCTGAACAGCAGGTCTACCAGGAAATCGATGTGGTTCTTGGCGGGGGTAAAGAGTCGCTTTCGTCAGATAATCGTAAAGACGGCGAGAATCTATTAAAGGTAATTGAGGAAAAGGAATATGATCTTGTCGAAAACCGGGACGAATTATTGAACTCTAAGTCCGATAAAATCTGGGGTTCTTTTGCACCGAGTGCCCTTCTTTATGATTTCGACAGACAGGCAACTGAAAACAATGAACCTTCTATTCGTGACATGACAAAAAAAGCGATCGATACGCTGTCAAAAGATGAAGATGGATTCTTCCTTTTTGTCGAAGGAAGCAAGCCTGACTGGGCAGCACATGCGAATGATACAATCGGAATCATCAGTGATGTCCTCGCTTTTGATGCGGCAGTCGAGGAGGCTCTTGAATTCGCCAAGGAAGACGGGAATACTATGGTCATTGCAGTAAGTGACCACGGGAACAGTGGAATCACTATGGGTAATGCAAATACGAGCGGCAATTACTCCCATATTCCTGTGTCGGACTATATCGACCCGCTAAAAAAAGCAAAGATGACACTGGAAGGCGCATTGAATCAGCTGAAGCCTGACCGCTCCAACATAAAGCAAGTGGCTGAGCTATACGGCTTGGACAATCTTTCGGATGAACAGGCTGCCAGTCTGAAAAACTCCAGTACATTGTCCAAAGATATGGCCAGCATGCTTGCAGGGCGTGCGAACATCGGCTTTACCACTGGCGGCCATACTGGGGAAGATGTATTCTTATACTCATATGGTCCGGAGCGGCCGGAAGGGTTGATTGATAATACAGAGATCGCCAAATCAATGGCGGGCTTCCTTGGATTTGAACTTGAACAAATGACGGACATGCTCTTCGTGAATGCACAGAATGAGTTTGAACGGAAAGGCTATAAAACCAAGATAGATACT
Source organism: Bacillus haikouensis (assembly GCF_013179555.1). Taxonomy (GTDB): domain Bacteria; phylum Bacillota; class Bacilli; order Bacillales; family Bacillaceae_B; genus Rossellomorea; species Rossellomorea haikouensis_A. The sequence continues at coordinate 1,755 of NZ_JABMCR010000175.1, read as the reverse complement.
ACCGATGTGAACAATCCAGTGTTCATTGCTGAAAAAGGGAAGAAGACTATTAAGATTCCGGCTAATAAAAATCTTGCAACTGTCACAAACAATAAAAAAACATCTACAAAAATTCTTAGCGGCGTGTCCGTGTATAACGGCAAAGATTTTTTTGTTTCACAGGATGCTGTAAAGTTCTCTGGAAAATAACAGGAGAAGAGGGGGCTCAAATGTTTGAGCCTCTTTTTATTGGCTTTATGGCAATCCCAATCAAGTTTGGATTACCAAGATACTGTAAAAGAATTTCAAAAAAACAAAAATCTGCTAACAACCGTGACCCTATGATTTTTCACATGCAAAAGTTGTACTGGAAGATCACTTTATAGGTGGTCTTTTCTCGTTGGGAATTAGAAAATAACGCCTGTTTATATTTACTCTGGGCAGTTTATGTTTTATTATTATGTCATACGATATATCGCGTAACATAATAATTATAGAGCGAAGAAGGGAAGAAGGCAATGGCATATAACGGCGGACCGATGACCGAAGCAATGTATTATGTACTATTAGCGTTAATGCGTCCTAACCATGGATATCAGCTTATGCATGCCATTACAGAAGTATCAAATGACAGATTAAGAATGGGGCCGGGGACACTTTACGGCGTACTCTCACGCATGCAAAAAGACGGTCTTATCTCACTGGCAGAAGATGATGGGAGAAGGAAGACCTATCAAATAACACCAGAAGGGGAACAGGCTCTGCGGATAGAGTATGGCAGGTTGAAAGCCCTGATCAACGACAGCAGGATATTGGAGGAAGATGATGAGTTTGAGTAGAACAGTATACAAACTTCGTCCAAGTGATTATTGGAAAATTGGCGAGCATGAAAGTTGGTTTGCAGACATGGCGGATCAGGGATTGCATCTGAAAAAGATGGGGATCCATTTTGCCAAGTTTGTTAAAGGTGAATCGAAGAAAATGAGGTACAGAGTAGATGTATCAATAAAGAAGAAGGTTACGCCGGAACAAATACAGATGTATGCGGAATGCGGTTGGGATTATGTGACAAGTTATCAATTTTTCCATGTATTCTCGTCACCTGAAGAGCTCAATGCACCGGAGCTTCATACAGACCCCGCCGAACAGTCTTATACATTAAAGGAACTGGATAAGAAATTAGCTTTGAATGCCTCTATAGTAGTTGTTGGAATGATTCTGATTATCGGTATGTTATCTTCTATTTGGTTTCTTGATGGGACTCCAACCTTAGTAATGGTCGAGGGCGGGACACTTCAACAATCAATTTTAGCCATCTTTATCGGGTATTCAGCCTATAATTCCCTGCAGGCATCCATTTCTATCCGGGCTTTGCGAAGAAATCTAATCGAAGGCAAATCGATTGATCATCATGCTTCCTGGAAGAAGCATTACAGAGTACATGCTGCAATCGCTTTTCTTTTTACGGCAGCAGTTGGATTGAGCGCAATCATTCCATTCGTTCAGCTTGTAAAGATGGATACGAAAACATTGCCCGAAGCAAATCTTGACTTACCGATTGTCAGGTTGGCTGATGTAGAAGAGAATCCTGCATTGATTCGAGGGGAACCTTCATATGTGAGTGACAATGTGGATTGGGGCAACCGGTATTCGTATGATTGGAGTCCACTGGCACCCGTACAATATGAAACCGATGAACAGGGCGTGGTCCCCGGAAGAATGTGGGAGGACGAAAGCGGTGAATATACACCGGCTATCCACACACAGGTTTATCAA
>NZ_JABMCR010000174.1 GCF_013179555.1 Bacillus haikouensis | reverse complement strand
CATGTGCCTCTAAGCCCTGCAGCTAGACAAGTGAGACCCCGCAGGCTTGCCGAGGAGACTCACGGGCTACCCGCGGAAAGCGAAGTCTTGCACGGAAATCATTAGCGGTATTAAGAACATACACTGATATTGTTCGTCTTTATGTCGTGGTTTATTCGTTTTGTCCCTGCTCCTTTTTTGAGTCTACATTTACTAAACTGACCAAAGCCCCATAAGTAAACTGTTGTCTCAATTCCTCTCAGCTACACTGCCGTTCAGCAATCCACCAATCAGCAGAATGGTAGAAGAAATATAAAACCACACAACGAGGGTTATGACACTTCCCAACTGCCCATAAAATTGGGTATAATCATTGATTTTCACATACGTTCCATATAACCATGAAACCCCCTGCCAGCCAAATGTGGCCAGCAGGGCACCAGGCAGCACATGAAAAAAGGAAATCCTCCTGCTCGGAACCACCATATAGAGAAATATGAATAATATAAGCATGAATATGGAACTTAAACCCCACTTTCCTATAACCCATGCCATGCTCCATTCTCCATGGAGTTTCCCGCTTGCAAATCTGGCTTGCCGTATGTATTCTTCAACAACAGGGACAACCAGAGAAAAAGCAATTAAAAACATAAATCCCATCGTTAATAATAAATCATAAAATAGAGCGATTAAAAAAGGCTTTTTTCTTTCAATTTTGTATGCCTTATTCAATGACCGGACCATGGACTGTACAGCCATGGATGATAACCAGAAAGTAAAGAAGATGGAAATCGATAACACGTCCCCCCTCTGGTTATATAGAATCCGTTCAATATTGTCATGGATGATGTCATACGATTTTTCAGGTGCGAAGGGTTTGATCAGAAGTAAAACATTCGTCTCTGAAATAGGCAGATAACTTAATAACGAAAACACGAACAGTAAAAATGGGAAAATAGATAATAACAAGTAGTACGCTAATTGTGCTGATTGATCAAAAAAGCGTTCTTTGAAGAATCTGATAATGACATCTTTCGGATAAGCAATCAGTTTCATTTCTTTTTCTCCTTATTCATCAAGGATACTATTATTTTCCCCAACTTACGGAAATCAATCATTCTTCTGAGAGGGTATTGTTTATTGTCGATAATAAAAGGATTTGTCCTCACTATCTAGAAGTACTAATAGTAAACGTTTCCACATCAACATAATGGAGCATTATAGAAAGGAAGATGAATGTGTCAAAGAAGGAAGAACAAAACCATTCTATAGGTAATGAACGTGTTCACACCGATTTCATCAACAATATGACCTATGGGGATTATCTGCATCTGGACACACTATTAACCAGCCAGAAGAGACTATCCGGGCATCACGACGAAATGTTATTTATCATCATACACCAGGTCAGCGAATTATGGATGAAACTCATTCTTCATGAATTGAAAACAAGCATCGCTTCTATAGAAGCCGGAGAATTTTCACCTGCATTCAAAATGCTTTCCCGAGTATCTAAAATTCAATCTCAAATCATTCATGCATGGGATGTATTGTCCACCCTCACCCCGGCAGAATATATTCAATTCAGGGATGACTTGGGTCAGGCTTCCGGTTTCCAATCTTACCAATATCGAATGATCGAATTCGCATTGGGATATAAAACCCCCCATGTTTTGAAAATTTATCAAAAAGATCCCGAATTATTATCTCAACTTCAGGATGCTTACAAGGCACCATCATTATATGATGTGTCGATTCAGGCTTTATCAAAAGCAGGATTCAGCATCGATGAAAAGGTTTTGAAACGGGACTTTACAACCCCATACAAAGAGAATGGTTCTGTTCTGGCAGCTTGGACGGAAGTATACGAGAACACCACTCAATTCTGGGATTTGTATGAACTTGCAGAAAAACTAATTGACCTCGAAGATTGGCTTCAGCAATGGCGATTCCGCCATATGAAGACAGTGGAACGTATCATCGGACATAAAATAGGTACTGGCGGCTCAAGCGGGGTGAGTTATCTTAAGAAAGTGCTGGATCATCAATTCTTCCCTGAACTCTGGAATGTAAGGACGAACTTATAATGATTTTGACGGGGATTAAATTCCAGGGTAACGCATTCAAAACGGATCCGGATCCTGACAAATCGTCCAAAAATTTGCCCATTATCATCAGGTGAGATATCCTGAACACATCATTTTTTCAAAAGGGGTCTTGTCAAATGCCAGTACACTCATTTTTCATAAAGACAGATTGGCCGGGGATGCGCAATGATGTGGGGACATTGAATTCCTCAACCTTGAACACAAATATTTCCATACCTCCTGAAATGGATGGTCCCGGGATAGGCACAAACCCGGATGAAATGCTTCTCGGTGCTGCAGCAACCTGTTATATCATCACTCTTGCTGCGATGCTTGAAAGAAGCAATGTTCCAAAAGCATCATTAACAATGGAATCCGAAGGAATTGTTGAAATCGAGAAAGGCATCATAAGCTATAAGAAAATCATTCATCGGCCAACCCTTATCCTGTCAAAAGAATGTACGGAAAAAGAATTGAAAACAGCGAATAAATTAGTGGCTAAGGCTGAGAAATCCTGTATGATTTCGAGAGCAGTGAAAGGAAACGTAATCATTGAACTGAATGAAACGGTTCTTGTCCTGGACTCTGGAGAACGATGAGTCGTTCTGCTCATCCACAAGTCATGAGGGAAAGCGAATAAGTTAATCGTTTCTTTTACATAGCCAAATCAAAAAGGCGCCTCATTTTTGAGAAGCGCCTTTTTACTTTGAAATCATTAAGATTCTGAATGCACGAGTTTTACCAGCATGTGAGAGAGCATATGCTGCTCTTCTTTGCTGCCTGCTTTCCATAATTCGTACAGTAATTTTTCTTCTCTGTTTTTTGGCTCTTCGTATGCTGCTAGATAGTCCCCTACTTTTTGTGCAGCTTTAGCCTGCTGTTCCTCATTCATTCCAAGTTTGTCCGCGAGTGACACTTTGTTTCCCAGGTATTCTTTGAAATGACCAAAGTTTGATAGAATATCATCTTTCTTATCCTCTGACATGCGTGATAATGTGTCGTCTACTTTACTTTCCATTTTGTCTGTTGATTGATTTGCCATTTGTAAGATCTCTCCTCTCTTAACTATAGTTTCTATATTCCCGGTAAAGAAAACTTTAAACTAAAGGTTGAGAGCCGGGCTGGAATCAATCAGATAGCCAAATGTAAAGCCACTCTGACTTTATAAGTCATCAAACCCGTTGGCATCCGTTGTTTTCGTATACTGTCTTGACTTCTGTTCGAAGAAATCAGTTTTGCCCAAATCCACTTCCTGATAGGCAATTATCCATTTTAAAGGATTATTTTGATGACCATCGAAAGGAGGAACAAAACCAAGTTGTTTCGCTCTTTTATTTGCCATGAACTTTATATAGCTCTCAAGTTCGGACATCAAAAGACCATCAATTTCATTTCCTATGATTTCCCTCGCCCATTCTATTTCTAAATCAGCAGCTTTAGAAAAAGTCGATTGACCGAATTCCCATAACTCATCCGTTTTATATGATGGATATTCATTAAGGATTTCCTTAAATATCTTTTCAAACAAACCGACGTGAAGCTGTTCATCCCGGTTAATATAATTGATCATCGTACTGGTGGCCACCATCTTCTGGTTTCTGGCAAGATTATAGAAGAATGCAAATCCGCTGTAAAAAAATAGTCCTTCTAAAATGACATCGTAGACAATCGATTTTAACAGATTCTCGACTGTCGGTGCTTCTGCAAAGTCACGGTAGCCTTTTACAACGAAATCATTTCGTTTCTTTAGAATCGGTTCTGTTTTCCAATAATTAAACACCTCATCCTGCTTTTGCTTCGGTACAATGCTGGAGAGCACATAGCTATAAGAATGATTGTGAATCACTTCCTGCTGGGCGAGGATGATCATCAAGGCGTTCAGGCTTGAATCCGTTAAGAAGTCAGCGACCTTACCTGCATAATCAGTCTGGACACTGTCTAAAAGAGCCAATAAACCTATCACTTTCAGAAATGTGTCCTGTTCCTTCTGGGTAAGGGACTCAAATTGATTGATATCTTTGGACATATTTATTTCAAAGGGTGTCCAGAAATTCCCGAGCATCCGTTTATATTTCGGGTATGCCCATGTGAAACGGACATCATCCCAGTTTAATACATTCGAGCTTTTTCCATTGATGATCGACGTCGATTTATTGGGAGCTGAAGCGTCTAACAGCTCTCTTTTGTTCAGTGTAATCATATTAAATTCCCCCTTATCAGCTATGACAATTCTCACATTCTTCAATCACGGAATCCGAGGTGGATCTCACATAATACGTTGTTTTCAAACCGGATTTCCAGGCGTCCAGATGGAGAAGCAGAAGGTCTTTTGCTTTAATAGTATTACTGACATACAGATTGAACGAAATTCCCTGGTCTATATGCCGCTGTCTTCTGCTGTTCTGTCTGATACTCCAATGTTGATCGATAAGGTATGCTGTTTTGTAGTACCAAAACGTCTCGGTTGAGAGATCCGGTGCTGTTACAGGAATTTTATAATCCTTTTTCTCTTCCGAGTATAATAACCTGAATAAAGGATCTATACTCGCAGTGGATCCTGCTATGAGGGAAGTGGAAGAATTCGGAGCAACAGCCATTAGATATCCGTTGCGTATTCCACTCGATGCTATCTCATCCCTTATTTCATCCCAAAGCGGACCGACATAGCCCTTCTTTTCAAAATAGCTGCCCGATTCCCAGTCAGACCCTTGAAAATATGGATAAGAACCTTTTTCTTTCGCCAATTTATTACTGGCCTTAATGGTATTAAAAGCAATTTCCTCGTAAAGTGAATCACAATATTCTGCGGCTTCATCGCTTTCCCATTTGATACCTTGTAAAGCTAATAAATGATGCCATCCAAACGTACCGAGACCGATCCCCCTGTATCTTTCATTCGTCAATTGTGCTTGGAGAACAGGTATATTGTTAAGGTCGATGACATTATCCAAAAGCCTGACTGCTATTTCAATTACACGAGGCAAAACTTTGTGCTGTACAGCCTTAGCGAGAGAAATGGAAGCAAGATTACACACTACGAAGTCTCCGGGCTGTTTATACGTAATGATTCTTCCGTCTTCAATCTTTTCTTCTTCTATAAATGTAGGGCTCATGTTCTGAGCGATCTCCGTACAAAGATTGCTGCAGTAAATCATCCCTTTATGCCCATTTGCATTTTGACGGTTTACGCTATCCCTGTAAAACATAAAAGGTGTGCCCGTTTCCAGCTGCGAGATCATGATCCGTTTAAAGATTTCAATGGCTGGTACAGTTTTCCTTGAAAGTCCTGGGTCTTCCACGCATTGCCTGTACTTTTCCCTGAAGGATCCGTTACCTTTCTCCTCATCATAAAAGTCTTCTAAGGAAAAACCCTTCACTTTCCTTACTTCATGAGGATCGAACAGATACCAGTCATCCCTTCTCTCCACAGCTTCCATGAATAGATCTGGAATGCAGACTCCGGTGAACAAATCATGGGTCCGCTGTCGTTCGTCCCCATTGTTCAACCGCACGTCAAGGAAGGAATGTATATCTTTATGCCACACATCCAGATAAACGGCAATTGCTCCTTGGCGCTGACCGAGCTGATCAACAGAAACAGCTGTATTATTTAATTGTTTCATCCATGGAATGACTCCTGAACTGACTCCTTTAAACCCTTTGATGTCACTCCCCCTGCTCCGGACTTTCCCTAGATATATTCCAAGTCCGCCGCCATTTTTACTTAGAGTCGAAACATCCGTATTACTGTCAAAAATACTTCTGAGATCATCCCCTACTGTATCGATAAAGCAGCTGGAAAGCTGACCATAACTCTTCCCCGCATTTGCTAAAGTAGGTGTCGCAACCGTCATATACAGGTTTGACAGTGCCCAATAGGCTTCTTTAATCAGATTCAGCCTTTGATCCTTGTCTTCATCCATCATCAGGGTCATTGCGATTATCATAAACCTCTCCTGAGGAAGTTCATATACCCTGCCTTCATGTGATTTCGTTAAATACCTCTCTGAAAGAGTGACGATACCAATATAGGTAAACAGCTTGTCCTTTGCAGGGTCCAAAAACGTTTCCAACTGCTGTATTTCTTCTCGGCTGTACTTCTCCAGCAAGCGCGGATTATACAGTTTTTTCTCGACAAGTTCATTCAGCAAATCGAAAAATGAATCATAAGGATTTGCAGGATCAAGCCCCCTCGAGCGACTGCTGGAACGATATAAATTTTCCAAATAAAGGAGTGCAGCAGCATATGTCCAATGGGGTTCTTCTGTAGATACTCTTTCAACTGCTGAAAGTATCATTTGGTGATATAGCTGGTCTTCGGAAAGTTGCGTTTTCACTTGAATGAGCCTGTCCACTTTCTCTTCAAACTCTTCCATTATCAAGTCAGGAAAATTTGACCTTAACTTTTTGCAAAGCTGCCAGGCAAGTGTTGAAGTATTTTCTGTTTCAATCAGTGTCATTTCATATTCCTCCCGTATCTGTTCTAATCATTTGTACTATTCAAACTACGGAAGAAGGACTCAAAAAAGCCCATCCTTATGATATGGACGGGCTTTTTGTGAATACGATGATATGATATAACAGACGTATGTATAGTTATCTATTATTCTATCCTCGCATATCCTCCCAATTCCCGAAGAAGATCATACGTTATAAATACGGCAGGTCTCCTGACTCGTGCTTCATCCTACTCTAAGGCCTTCCCATCCTTAACAAGATAGTGGCAATACCTTATTTCGTCATCACTTACAGTTGCGGGGACAGTTCCGGAATTTCACCAGATTCCCTATTAAGTCTTTATCGACACCGCATTTAAAGATTGAACTAAATCAATATATAGTTATTTCCTTTAACACAAACACAATCTGTTGTGCTCTATTCATCATAAGATAATTCAATTGATTTATCAAGCACCAAATCCGTTACTTTACATGAAAGATATTTTTGCATAATCTCATCTCCTCCAAACAATTATGCTTATAATTATCTTTTTCTGCAAAAATCCAAGAACATCACTATTTTGAGAGCCTCTATCAGCTGTAAAGGGAATTCACATAGGAAATCCTTGTTTGAGAAGTACCTGTAGAACGCCTATAATCCAATTAGAAGGTTGTTTGACAGTATTCTTTGGTCCCCAATATTTTAACGGGCTGTTTACGCGGATTTTCCCGTTGTAAGCAGCCTCTTTTTTTGTATGACATGATTAGAAATGATTATGATTTATAAGTGGATGCGGGAAAAATGACAGAATCTTGTATTTCATGGTTATTACAAAGTGATTAAATGAGTTAAAAAGGTTTATTTTTGTTTCAGAATCATATAAAATGCGCATTAAGTGATTAAATCACCTCTTTGAAAGGAGACAATGATACATGAAAAAATTAATGAGTGCTTTACTGATAACAATCTTGGCGATTGCCTTAGCTGCCTGCGGGAATGGTGAAGAGGCAAAGAAGCAAGCTGAAAATAAACCAAAGACCGAGGAAAACAGCAAAGAACAACAAGATCAGGCTAAACAAATGGAAGAAATGCAAAAGAAAATGGATAAACAAAAAGTGGACAAGGAAAAAATCGTCGCAGTGGTAAATGATGAAGAGCTGAAGGGTGAAGAGTATAATAATATGCTCACAACATCCCAAATGCAATATCAGCAAATGGGACAGGACCCTACAAGTAAAAAAGCCTCTGAACAAATCAAAAAGCAAACGATCGAGAGTCTTGTAGGGCAGACCCTTCTCATGCAGCAAGCGGATGATAAAGGATACAAAGCCTCAGACGATGAGATCAACAAACAGCTTGAAGAAGTGAAGAAACAATATAAGAGTGATGAGGAATTTGAAAAGGCGATGAAAGATGCCGGATTCTCCATGGAAGAATTAAAAACTCAAATCGCTGAGAATATCAAATATACAAATTATGTAGAAAAAGAAATAAAAGTAGATGAAGTGACAGAAGACGAAATGAAGAAGTTCTATGATCAATTTGCCAGCCAGCAGGGCAAAGATCAGAAAGCCCCGAAGTTTGAAGAAGTAAAACCTCAAATCAAGACACAATTAGAACAACAAAAGAAACAGGAAAAACTTGTACAACACGTTGAAGAGTTAAAGAAAAATGCTAAAGTTGATGTGAAAATATAATTTTTTTAGAACAAGCCACGTTTTGTGGCTTGTTCTTTTTAAGTTAATGCCAGACTCTCCGTTAAATGTTTGCCCTTACTGAAAAGGGGTAGAGATTACCATAAAGTAACTTATTAAGAAAAGGAGATGTACTTCATGAATAAACGTTCAAATGATCATCCTGAGCAGCTTGACAATGACCATGAGGGGATCCTGGATAAACATGAAAGCGAACAAAATGTAGACCCGATCCCATTGGAAGATTTAAAGAAAGAACAACGAGAAGAAAAGAAGAAACATCATACCAAAGATGACTCTTCCAGTGAAGAATAACCTGCTTGAATTTGTAAAAAACCCCGGTCACTAATAAGTGAGCCGGGGTTTTCTTATCTTCCTTAAATTCATTTGCTTAACCAATCTGTATGGAAGATACCTTCCTTGTCTTTTCTCTGATACGTGTGAGCACCAAAATAATCCCGCTGCGCTTGCAGGAGATTTGCAGGAAGCGATTCCGAACGGTAGCTGTCATAATAAGCAAGAGCACTGGCAAGCCCCGGGACTGGTATGCCCAATCTGATTGCTGTTGCAACTACTTCCCTTGCTTCATCCTGATAATTCTCTACTATATCTTTAAAGTAAGGATCGAGAAGTAAATTCGTTAATTCTGCATCACGATCATAAGCTGTCTTGATTTCTTGGAGGAAGCCCGCCCGGATTATACATCCCCCTCTGAAAATCATTGAAATTTCACCTGGTTTAAGATTCCAGTTATATTCCCTGGATGCAGATTGTAATTGAGCGAATCCTTGAGCATAGGAGCAGATTTTACTTAGATATAATGCTTTGCGAATCATTTCAACGAACTCTATTTTATTCCCGTTGAATTCAACGTGTTTTGGCCCTCTCAGAATTTTACTTGCCTTTACTCTCTCTTCTTTCATCGCAGAAATGAATCTGGCAAACACAGATTCAGTGATAATAGACAGCGGCACGCCAAGTTCCAAGGAAGAGATGCTTGTCCATTTCCCAGTACCTTTCTGGCCGGCCGTATCAAGGATAACTTCCACCAGCGGTTTACCCGTTTCTTCATCGACTTTCGTGAAAATATCAGCAGTAATCTCAATCAAATAGCTGTCAAGCTCTCCTTCATTCCACTCTTTGAAGATTCCATGCAGCTCTTCTGCATTTAAACCCAGTACAT